>NZ_JARAVK010000120.1:0-28450 GCF_033792765.1 Streptomyces sp. PA03-6a
TTTTTCTTTTTTTGTTTGATGTACATGGCACATGCCTGTTTCTACCGGGCCTTTCGGGGGGAGCGTAGAGTTGGTTTAAGGGACAGCCACGCAACCGCACCCACCACGACCGGCCCCGCAAGGCGCCCCGGGGGCGCCGTACCCTAGGAGGCGCTATGACTGACTTCCCCGGTGCACCCACAGGCCCTGGCGACGGCCGTCGCCTCCGCGTGCTCGCCGCGATGAGCGGTGGCGTCGACTCGGCCGTGGCGGCCGCCCGCGCCGCCGAAGCGGGGCACGACGTCACGGGCGTGCACCTCGCCCTCTCCGCGAACCCGCAGTCGTTCCGGACCGGAGCCCGCGGCTGCTGCACGATCGAGGACAGCCACGACGCCCGCCGCGCCGCGGACGTCATCGGCATCCCCTTCTACATCTGGGACCTCGCCGACCGCTTCCGCGCGGACGTCGTCGACGACTTCGTCGCCGAGTACGCCGCGGGCCGCACCCCCAACCCCTGCCTGCGCTGCAACGAGAAGATCAAGTTCGCCGCGCTGCTCGACAAGGCGATCGCCCTCGGCTTCGACGCCGTGTGCACCGGCCACTACGCCACCGTCGTGGCCAACCCCGACGGCTCCCGCGAGCTGCACCGCGCCTCCGACGCGGCCAAGGACCAGTCGTACGTCCTCGGCGTCCTCGACGAGCGGCAGCTTGCGCACGCCATGTTCCCGCTCGGCGACACCCTCACCACCAAGGACGAGATCCGGGCGGAGGCGGCCCGCCGCGGCCTGTCCGTGGCGAAGAAGCCGGACAGCCACGACATCTGCTTCATCGCCGACGGCGACACCCAGGGCTTCCTCGCGCGGCGCCTGGGCACCGCCGACGGCGACATCCTCGACGAGGACGGCAACCGCCTGGGCACCCACTCCGGCGCCTACGGCTACACCGTGGGCCAGCGCAAGGGGCTGCGCCTGGGCGTGCCCGCCGCCGACGGCAAGCCGCGCTACGTGCTCGACATCTCGCCGGTGAACAACACGGTGACCGTCGGCCCGGCCGAGGCCCTGGACGTCACGGCCCTGACCGCCATCCGCCCGCGCTGGTGCGGCACCGCGCCCGACGGTGCCGGGCAGCGCGCGTACACCGCGCAGCTGCGCGCCCACGGCGACGACGTGCCCGTCACCGCCGAGCTGGCCGGCGGCGAACTGCGCGTCCGCTTCACCGGCGGAGCCGTCCGCGGCGTCGCACCGGGCCAGGCGGTCGTGCTCTACGACGGCACGCGCGTCGTCGGCTCGGCGACGATCGCCACGACGGAGCGCAGCCGGCCGGCGGCCGCGAGCGCCTGAGCGGCCCCGGCACCGGGCGCGGGGTGCGGAACGGGCCGGACGGCCCCCCTGCCCGGCGCCCGGCGCCATGCGCGAGACTGGCCCGCATGAACATCTGCGTCTTCCTCTCCGCCGCCGACCTCGAGCCCCGCTACACCGAACCCGCCCGCCAGTTCGCCGAGTTGATCGGCAAGGGCGGGCACACCCTGGTGTGGGGCGGCTCGGACGTGGGCCTGATGAAGGTGATGGCGGACGGGGTGCAGGAGCACGGCGGGCGCCTGGTCGGGGTCTCGGTGGAGTTCCTCGCGGCCAAGGCCCGCAAGGGAGCCGACGAGATGGTGATCGCGGCCGACCTCGCCGAGCGCAAGGCGGAGCTGCTGGCCCGCGCGGACGCCGTGGTGGTCATGGTGGGCGGCACCGGCACGCTGGACGAGGCGACCGAGATCCTGGAGCTGAAGAAGCACGGGCTGCACACCAAGCCGGTCGTCCTGCTCAACACGGCGGGCTTCTACGACGGGCTCAAGGAGCAGTTCCAGCGCATGGACGAGGAGGGCTTCCTGCCGCTGCCCCTCGCCGACCTGGTGTTCTTCGCCGAGGACGGCGTCTCGGCGCTCGCCTATCTGGAGGAGAACGCCGGCGTCGTGTGACCCGCGGGGGATGACAGCATGGAGCCCATGTCGATTCACCTGATCACCGGCGCCGGCTCCGGCATCGGCGCCGTCGTGGCGCAGCGCCTCCTCGACCGCGGCGACGAACTGTGGCTGCTGGCCCGCAACGCCGGACGCGCCAAGGAGCTCGCCGACCGCTTCCCGGGCGCGCGCACCCTCGTCGGTGACCTCGCGGAGCCGGAGCGGCTGTCCTGGGCGCTGGGCCACCAGTCGCCGCCGGACCGGCTGGACTCCCTGCTGCACATCGCGGGCGTCGTGGACCTGGGGCAGGTCGGCGAGCTGACCCCGAAGACCTGGAACCGGACGCTCGCCGCCAACCTCGTGGGCCCCGCCGAGCTGACCCGCCTCGTCCTGCCCCAACTGCGGCTCTCCCGCGGGCACGTGGTCTTCGTCAACTCCGGCGCCGGGCTCAACGCGCACGCCGAGTGGGGCGCCTACGCGGCCAGCAAGCACGGCCTCAAGGCGCTCGCCGACTCCCTGCGCCACGAGGAGCACGCGAACGGGGTGCGGGTCACCTCCGTCTACCCGGGCCGCACCGCCACGCCGATGCAGGCCAAGGTGCACCAGCAGGAGGGCAAGACGTACGACCCCTCGCGCTGGATCGCCCCCGAGTCGGTGGCGACGGCGATCCTGGCGGCGGTCGACCTGCCGCGGGACGCCGAGATCAACGACCTGACGATCCGGCCGGGAGCCTGACCGGCGCGCCGACGTAGGCTGCACCGGTGAGCACGGAAGCGACCGAAGCGAAGTTCCGGCTGCCCCAAGGGGCGGCCACCGGTGTGGGTTCGATGCCGGGAGGTGACGCGCGCGAGGCGGCGCGGACGGCGACCGGGGCGCTGGAGGCGCTGCCGTTCCTGCCGGAGCTGCCCGCGCGCGGCCCGGGCGCGGACATGATCGGCCGCACGCTCGGGATGCTCGTCGAGCTGTACGCGCGCGTGGAGCCCAGCGGATGGCGGTTCGGCGACCGCCCGGGCCGGGACACCCGCCGGGCCAGGGCGTGGCTGGGGGAGGACCTGGACGCCCTGGAGGAGTTCACCCAGGGCTACGAGGGCCCCCTGAAGCTCCAGGCGGTCGGGCCCTGGACGCTCGCGGCCTCCGTCGAGCTGAAGAACGGCGAGGCGGCGCTCTCCGACCCGGGCGCCTGCCGTGACCTGGCCGCCTCGCTCGGCGAGGGACTGCGGTTGCACCTGGAGGACGTGCGCCGGCGGGTGCCCGGCGCGAGGCCCGTGCTGCAGCTGGACGAGCCCTCGCTCACCGCCGTGCTCCAGGGCCGGGTCGGGAGCGCCAGCGGCTACCGCACGCACCGCGCGGTGGACCGCGGCGTCGTCGAGGGCGCGCTGCGGGACGTCATGGCGGCCGTGGGCGGTGTGGACGGCGTGCCGGTGATCGCGCACTCCTGCGCGCCGGAGGTGCCCTTCGCGCTGCTGCGGCGGGCCGGGGTGGCGGGGGTGTCGTTCGATTTCTCGCTGCTCACGGAGAGTGACTGGGACGCCTTCGGTGAGGCGGCCGAGGCGGGAACCGCGCTCTTCGCCGGTGTCGTCCCGGGGACCGACGCCCCGTTGTCGGACCCTGCGGGTAGCGTCAGTGGTGTTCGGGCGCTGTGGCGCAGGCTGGGGCTGTCCCCGGGGGAGCTGGGCACCTCCGTGGCGGTGACCCCGTCCTGTGGTCTGGCGGGGGCCTCGCCGGCCTATGCCCGTGCCGCCCTGGTGCACTGCGCGAAGGCGGCACGCTCGCTCGTCGACAACCCTGAGTGAGGATGGGATGAGGAAGGACGTGGACGTGGAGGACTCCGTGATCCCCGAGGGCGCCAGGAACGAGGACGTGCCGGCGAAGGCGCGCGAGCTGCACGCCTCCCTGGCCGAGCAGGTCGAGGAGCACCGCTTCCGCTACTACGTCAAGGACCAGCCGGTCGTCAGCGACGCCGACTTCGACAAGCTGCTGCGGCGGCTGGAGGCGCTGGAGGACGAGCATCCCTCGCTGCGCACGCCGGACTCGCCGACCCAGAAGGTCGCCGGCGCGTACGCGACGGAGTTCACCTCCGTCGAGCACCGCGAGCGCATGCTCTCCCTCGACAACGCCTTCACCGAGGAGGAGCTGAACGCCTGGGCCGAACGCCTCGCCGCGGAGCTGGGCCCCCCGGCGGGCGAGGGCGGCACCTACCACTTCTTGTGCGAGCTGAAGGTCGACGGACTCGCCGTCAACCTCACGTACGAGAACGGCCGTCTGGTGCGCGGCGCCACGCGCGGCGACGGACGCACCGGCGAGGACATCACGCCCAACGTCCGCACCATCGCCGAGATCCCGGACCGGCTGGCGGGGGAGCGCGTCCCCGCGCTGGTCGAGATCCGCGGCGAGGTCTTCTTCCCCATGGAGAAGTTCGAGGAGCTCAACGCCCGCCTGGTCGAGGCCGGCGACAAGCCCTTCGCCAACCCGCGCAACGCCGCCGCCGGCTCCCTGCGCCAGAAGGACCCCCGGGTCACCGCGAGCCGCCCGCTGCACATGGTGGTGCACGGCATCGGCGCCCGTGAGGGCTTCACCATCGACTGCCAGTCGCACGCCTACGAACTGCTCCACGAGTGGGGCCTGCCCACCACCAGGTACGCCCGCGTGGTCGGCACCCTCGCCGAGGTCAAGGAGGCCATCGCCTACTACGGCGAGCACCGCCACGACGTCGAGCACGAGATCGACGGCATCGTCGTCAAGGTCGACGAGATCCCGCTGCAGGGCCGGCTCGGCTCCACCGCCCGCGCGCCGCGCTGGGCCATCGCGTGGAAGTACGCGCCGGAGGAGGTCAACACCAAGCTGGTCGACATCCGGGTCGGCGTCGGCCGCACGGGCCGGGTGACCCCGTACGCGGTGGTCGAGCCGGTCACGGTGGCCGGCTCGGAGGTCGAGTTCGCCACCCTGCACAACCAGGACGTGGTCAAGGCCAAGGGCGTGCTGATCGGCGACACCGTCGTGCTGCGCAAGGCCGGTGACGTCATCCCCGAGATCCTCGGCCCCGTCGTCGACCTGAGGGACGGCAGCGAGCGCGAGTTCGTGATGCCCGCCCAGTGCCCCGAGTGCGGCACCCCGCTGCGGCCGATGAAGGAGGGCGACATCGACCTGCGCTGCCCCAACGCGCGGGGCTGCCCGGCGCAGATCCGGGAACGGCTGTTCTACCTGGCCGGCCGCAGGTGCCTGGACATCGAGAACTTCGGCTACGTCGCCGCGGCCGCGCTCACCCGGCCCCTGGAGCCCGCCGAGCCGCCGCTGAGCGACGAGGGCGACCTGTTCGGCCTCACCGCCGAGGACCTGCTCCCCATCCGCGCCCACGTCCTCGACCAGAACACCGGCCTGCCCAAGCGCGACCCGGAGACCGGTCAGGAGAAGGTCGTCTCGGTCTTCGCCAACCAGCAGGGCGAGCTGAAGAAGAACGCGGTGGCCATGCTGGAGAACATCCAGCAGGCCAAGGAGCGGCCGCTCGCCAGGATCATCGCGGGCCTGTCGATCCGTCACGTCGGCCCGGTCGCCGCCGAGGCCCTGGCCCGCGAGTTCCGCGACCTGGACGCCGTCTTCGCCGCCGACGAGGAGCGACTGGCGGGTGTCGACGGCGTCGGCGGGATCATCGCGGCCTCCCTCAAGCAGTGGTACGAGGAGGAGTGGCACCGCGAGATCCTGCGCAAGTGGAAGGCCGCGGGCGTCCGGTTCACCGAGGAGGGCTCCGACGAGGGGCCGCGCCCGCTGGAGGGCCTCACCGTCGTCGTCACCGGCACCCTCGCCACCCACACCCGGGACGGCGCGAAGGAGGAGCTCGTGAGCCGCGGGGCCAAGGTCACCGGATCGGTCTCCAAGAAGACCGACTTCGTGGTCGTCGGCGACAGCCCGGGCTCCAAGTACGACAAGGCGGTGCAGCTGAAGGTGCCGATCCTGGACGAGGACGGCTTCGCCGTCCTGCTCGGACAGGGCGCCGACGCGGCCCGGGGGGCCGCCGTGAACCCGGAGGGCTGACAGCCCATCATCACCCTTTCGGCCCATAGCGCAACGATCCGGGAGGGTGGGATCCATTCGGGCAACAGCAGCCGATCGGTGCCCGTGACAGCCTTTATCGGCCTACTGTTGAGAGGCGCGCCTTCCGGGCATGGGCCCTCCAGCAGCCCGGTGGTCAATCCCGCGGGCACGGGCGTGTGGTGGAACGGCACACGCGGCTGCGAGAGGGTACGGGCATGGAACCGACGGACAGCGCCGGACCGGCGCAGCGGCTGCTCGGGCCGGCCGCGCCGGTGCTGCCCGCGGCGGCACTCAGGTACTCGGTCGTGGGCGCTGCCGCGGCGGCCCTGGTCGTGGGCGTCGTCCGGATACTCGTGGACGGCAACGCCTTCTTCCCCGGCGGGGACGTCGGCTGGGCGTTCGCCGTGCTCACCGGCATCATCGTCGGCCACCTGGTCGCCATGGGCCGGGACCGCTGGTGGGGCGGCACCGGCTCCGGCGCCGCCCTGACCCTCGCCATGCTGCTGCTCTACGGCTGGGTGCCCGCGGTGCTGGTCAGCCTGGCCGTCGTCGTCCTGGTCGGCGCGGCCCGCCGGCACCGCTGGCGGGAGGCGCTGCTGCACGGCGCCGTGGACATCCTCGGCATCGGCGCGGCCTCGCTCGCGCTGTCCGCCTTCGGGACCCACCCGTCCGTCGAACAGCCCTGGCAACCCGCCACTTGGGGGATGGCCGCCGTTCCCTCGGTGCTCGCCGCCGCACTCGGCTACCTGGCTGCGACCCGCACGCTCCTGTGGTACGCGATCGTGCCGCGCGCCGGAGCCCTGCCCACCGTGGCCCGCACCGCGCTGATACGCCAGGGCTTCGTCGGCGTCGCACTGCTCGGCATCTCCCCGCTGATCATCATCGTCGCGGCCGATCTGCCCCTGCTGCTCCCGCTGTTCGCCGTGCCCCTGATCGCGCTCGACTCCACCCTCTGGATCGCCCACGCCCGCGCCGAGGAACAACTGCGCGACCCCCTCACCGGACTGCCCAACCGTCAGTGGCTGCTGGAGCGCACCTGGACCGCGCTGGACGACGCCGCCCGCAGCGGCGAGCGCGCCGCCCTGGTCCTGATCGACCTGGACAAGTTCCGCTCCGTCAACGACACCCTGGGCCACATGGCCGGCGACCGGCTCCTGGTGCAGATCGCGGACCGGCTGCGGCTGGCCCTGCCGCGCGGCGCCGAGGTCGCCCGGCTCGGCGGCGACGAGTTCGCCGTCCTGCTCCCCACCTGCGACGCGCCGACCCGCGCCCAGCGCATCGCCAGGGCCCTGGTCGCCGCGCTGAGCTCGCCGTTAAGTCTCGACGGCCTGACCCTGGTGCTCGAGGCCAGCGCCGGGGTCGCCGTCTACCCCGATCACGCCGGTGACGCCGAGGGCCTGCTGCGCCGCGCCGACGTCGCGATGTACCAGGCGAAACGTGACCGCAGCGGGGTCGAGGTCTACGAGTCCTCCCGCGACGGCAACACGCCCGACCGGCTGGGCCTCCTCGGCGACCTGCGCCGGGCACTGGACCGCGGTGAGGTCGAGCTGCACTACCAGCCGAAGGTCCGCTTCGACGGACAGGTCGCAGGCCTGGAGGCGCTGGTCCGCTGGGTGCACCCCGAGCGCGGCCGGGTGAGCCCCGAGGAGTTCATCGCGATCGCCGAGACCTCCGGGCTCATGCCGCAGCTCACCGAGTACGTCCTGGAGACCGCCCTCGGGCAGGTCGCCCGGTGGCGGGCGATGGGCCTCGACGTCCCCGTCGCCGTCAACGTCTCGCCGCGCGACGTCCACTCGCCGGGTTTCGCCGGGGCCGTCGCCGCGCGCCTGGCCCGCCACGGGGTCCCGCCGGGGGCGCTGCAGCTGGAGATCACCGAGCACGTGCTGCTGGAGGACCCGCAGCGCGCCGCCGACACCATGGCCGGACTGACCGGGCACGGGGTGAAGATGTCGCTGGACGACTTCGGCACCGGGTACTCCTCGCTGGTCCACCTGCGGCGGCTGCCGGTGAGCGAGCTGAAGATCGACCGCTCGTTCGTCGCGCGGCTGTCCGTCGACGCCGAGGACGCGGAGATCGTGCGCTGCACGGTCGACCTCGCCCACTCCCTCGGCCTCCTCGTCGTGGCGGAGGGCGTCGAGGACGACGAGACGTGGGAGCGCCTGCGGGACCTCGGCTGTGACGCGATCCAGGGCTGGCTGGTCGCCGCCGCGATGCCCCCGGAGGAGACCACGGCCTGGTTGCGGCTGCGCGGGCGTTCCGGTTGGCGCCGCCCGGCGGAGCTGGAGGCCGCGAAGGAACGGGCCGCCGTCCCCGACGCGCAGTAACGTTTGCGGGCCCTCGACCAGCGGGCCCGCACGCGCCGCGCCGGGGCCGCGGACGCCCCGCCGGCCCCACCCGCCCCGGGGGCACCGGGGCCCGCGGGCGTCACGTCCGGCGGTCCCCGGCCGGGCGCAGCGCAAACCGTTTCGCCCCCGGGGCGCCCGCGCCCATAGGATTGGGCGCGAAAAGACCAAACTCACCCCCAGAGGATCGCTGCATGCCAGGCATCACGCGCGAGGAGGTCGCCCACCTCGGCCGGCTGTCGCGTCTGGAGCTGAAGGACGAAGAGCTCGACCACTTCGCCGGACAGCTCGACGCCATCATCGGCGCGGTCGCCCGCGTCTCCGAGGTGGCCGGCGAGGACGTACCGCCGACCTCCCACCCGCTGCCGCTGACCAATGTCATGCGCCCCGACGAGGTCCGGCCCAGCCTGACCCCGGCCGAGGCGCTGTCCGGCGCCCCCGCCGAGGATCAGCAGCGCTTCAAGGTGCCGCAGATCCTGGGGGAGGACTGATCACGATGACCGATCTGACCAGGCTCACCGCCGCGCAGACCGCGGCCGCCGTCGCCTCCGGCGAGACGTCCGCCGTCGAGGTCGCCCAGGCCCATCTGGACCGCATCGCCGCCGTCGACGAGAAGGTCCACGCCTTCCTGCACGTCGACACCGAGGGCGCCCTGAAGGCCGCCAAGGCCGTCGACGACAAGCGCGCCGCGGGCGAGAAGCTCGGCCCGCTCGCGGGCGTCCCGCTGGCGCTGAAGGACATCTTCACCACCAAGGGCATCCCGACGACCGTCGGCTCCAAGATCCTCGAAGGCTGGATCCCGCCGTACGACGCGACGCTGACCGCCCGCCTCAAGCAGGCCGGCATCGTCATCCTCGGCAAGACCAACATGGACGAGTTCGCCATGGGGTCCTCCACCGAGAACAGCGCCTACGGCCCCACCGGCAACCCGTGGGACCTCACCCGCATCCCCGGCGGCTCGGGCGGCGGTTCCTCCGCGGCCCTGGCCTCCTTCCAGGCGCCGCTGGCCATCGGCACCGACACCGGCGGCTCCATCCGCCAGCCGGCCGCCGTCACCGGCACGGTCGGCGTCAAGCCGACCTACGGCGGGGTCTCCCGCTACGGCATGGTCGCCTTCAGCTCCTCGCTGGACCAGGGCGGCCCCTGCGCCCGTACGGTGCTGGACGCGGCGCTGCTGCACGAGGTCATCGCGGGCTACGACCCGATGGACTCCACCTCCATCGATGCCCCCGTCCCGCCGGTCGTCGAGGCCGCGCGCAACGGCGACGTCAAGGGCCTGCGGGTCGGCGTCATCAAGGAGTTCGCGGGCGAGGGCTACCAGCCCGGCGTCATGGAGCGGTTCAACGAGTCCGTCGAGCTGCTGCGCGAGCTCGGTGCCGAGGTCGTCGAGCTGTCCTGCCCGTCGTTCGAGTACGCGCTCGCCGCGTACTACCTGATCGCGCCGTCCGAGTGCTCGTCCAACCTGGCCCGGTTCGACGGCCTGCGCTACGGCCTGCGGGTCGGCGACGACGGCACCCGCAGCGCCGAGGACGTCACCGCCCTCACCCGCGAGGCCGGCTTCGGCCCCGAGGTCAAGCGCCGCATCATGCTCGGCACGTACGCGCTCAGCTCCGGCTACTACGACGCGTACTACGGCAGCGCCCAGAAGGTCCGCACCCTGATCTCGCGGGACTTCGAGCGCTCCTTCCAGCAGGTCGACGTGGTGATCTCGCCGACCACCCCCACCACCGCGTTCCCCATCGGCGAGCGCGTGGACGACCCGATGGCGATGTACCTCGCCGACCTGTGCACCATCCCGGCCAACCTGGCCGGCAACGCCGCCATGTCCGTGCCCTGCGGCCTCGCGTCCGAGGACGGGCTCCCGGTCGGTCTGCAGATCATCGCCCCGGCCATGGCCGACGACCGCCTCTACCGTGTCGGTGCGGCCGTCGAAGCGGCGTTCACCGCACGCTGGGGACACCCGCTGCTGGAGGAGGCACCGATCCTGTGAGCAAGCTCGAGAAGGCCAAGGGCTTCAAGAAGAGCAAGTCCGGCACCTACCTGTCGATCGGCACGACGCTCTTCGGCGCGGTCGGTGTGGCACGGCAGATGAAGCGGGGGCGCGCGGACAGCGACACGCTGCTGCTGATCGACGCGGTGGTCAGCGCCGCGGCGATCGCCACGGGCGTCGCCCTGCTGCTCCGCCAGCTGCGCCGGCTCGGCGACGGCAGCGACCACGACGTGCTGTCATCCTGACGGGGAACTGAGAGGTATCAAGACTGTGACCGTCACGGACCTGGTGTCGTACGAGGACGCGCTCGCGTCCTATGACCCGGTGATGGGCCTCGAGGTCCACGTCGAGCTCGGCACCAAGACGAAGATGTTCTGCGGTTGCTCGACCACCCTGGGCGCCGAACCGAACAGCCAGGTGTGCCCGGTGTGCCTGGGCCTGCCCGGCGCTCTGCCGGCCGTCAACGCGACCGGCGTCGAGTCCGCCATCAAGATCGGCCTCGCGCTCAACTGCGAGATTGCCGAGTGGTGCCGCTTCGCCCGGAAGAACTACTTCTACCCGGACATGCCGAAGAACTTCCAGACCTCCCAGTACGACGAGCCGATCGCCTTCAACGGCTACCTCGACGTGCAGCTGGAGGACGGCGAGGTCTTCCGCGTGGAGATCGAGCGCGCCCACATGGAGGAGGACACCGGCAAGTCGACCCACGTGGGCGGCGCCACCGGCCGCATCCACGGCGCCTCGCACTCGCTGCTGGACTACAACCGGGCCGGCATCCCGCTGATCGAGATCGTCACCAAGCCGATCGAGGGCGCCGGCGAGCGCGCGCCCGAGGTCGCCAAGGCGTACGTGACCGAACTGCGTGAGCTGATCAAGGCGCTGGGCGTCTCCGAGGCCCGCATGGAGATGGGCCAGATGCGCTGCGACGTCAACCTGTCGCTGCGCCCCATCGGCCGGGAGAAGTTCGGCACCCGCAGCGAGACCAAGAACGTCAACTCGCTGCGCAGCGTCGAGCGGGCCGTCCGCTTCGAGATCCAGCGGCACGCCGCCGTGCTCTCCTCCGGCGGCACGATCGTCCAGGAGACCCGGCACTTCCACGAGGACACCGGCTCCACCACCTCCGGCCGCATCAAGGAGGAGGCGGAGGACTACCGGTACTTCCCGGAGCCCGACCTCGTCCCCGTCGCCCCGGCCCGTGAGTGGGTCGAGGAGCTGCGGGCGGGCCTGCCCGAGCTCCCGCGGGTGCGCCGGGGGCGTCTGCAGCAGGACTGGGGCATCTCCGACCACGAGATGCAGTCGGTGCTCAACGCCGGTGCGATCGACCCGATCGTCGCCACCATGGAGGCGGGCGCCGACGCGGCCGCCGCGCGCAAGTGGTGGATGGGCGAGCTGGCCCGCCGCTCCAACGAGGACGGCGTGGAACTGACCGCCCTGCCCATCACCCCGGCCCAGGTGGCCCGGGTGGCGGCGCTGGTGGCCGAGGGCTCGCTCAACGACAAGCTGGCCCGCCAGGTCATCGAGGGCGTGCTGGACGGCGAGGGCGAGCCGGACGAGGTCGTCGACAAGCGCGGTCTGAAGGTCGTCTCGGACGAGGGCGCGCTCGGCGCGGCCGTCGACGAGGCCATCGCGGCCAACGCCGCCGTCGCGGACAAGATCCGTGGCGGCAACCTGGCGGCGGCGGGCGCGCTCATCGGCGCCGTCATGAAGATCACCCGCGGTCAGGCCGACGCCAAGCGCGTGCGCGAGCTCGTGCTGGAGAAGCTGGGCGTCCAGGGCTGATATCACGCGGCCGGCAGGCGCGCGGCACACAAGGGGCGGGCTCCCGGTCAGGGGGCCCGCCCCTTCCGCGTCGTCGCAGGTCCGCCGCTTGTAAGGGCGGCATAAATTCCCCGCGCGGTATGTGATTAACCGCACGAAAGCGGCCAACGATCTCTTCTTCCTGCTTCAGTCGGTGACGTACGTGGTGTCTTCTTTGCGGGCTCTTCCCCGGCCTGAAAGATCCGCGCAACCCCAGGGAGAGCAATGGCTGCACTCGCCCGCTGGTGCCTCAACCGCCGTCTCGCCGTCGTCCTGCTGTGGCTCGTCGCCCTCCTCGGCCTGTCCACGGCCGCCCTGCTCGCCGGATCCGCCTACTCCAACGACTACGACATCAAGGGCACCGACTCCAGCAAGGCCACCGCCCTGCTGAAGGAGGCCTTCCCCGGCTCGGCCGGGGACAGCGACACGATCGTCTGGCACACCGACAAGGGCACCGTGGGCGTCGCGTCCGTCAGGGAGCGGCTGACCGGCGCGCTGGACGAGGTGGCCGCACTCCCCGGGGTCGCCTCGGTGACCAGCCCGTACAGCGCCGAGGGCGCCCCGCAGATCAGCGAGGACGGGCACACCGCCTACGCGACCGTGATGTTCGACAGGCCCTCGGACGACCTGCACGCCGACCAGGTGCGCAAGGTCGTCGACACGGCCAGGGCGGCGGCCGACGGCAACACCCAGGTCGCCCTCGGCGGTGGCGCCATCGCGCTCACCGAGGGCGGCGGCGGGCACATGAGCGAGGTCGTGGGCGTCGCCGTCGCGGCCGTGGTCCTGCTGGTGGCCTTCGGTTCGCTGTTCGCGATGTTCATGCCGATCATCACCGCGCTGGTCAGCGTGGGTACCGCGTACATGGCGATCGAACTGCTCGGCCACCTGATCAGGGTGGCCGACTTCGCGCCGATGCTCGGCCTGCTCATCGGCCTGGGTGTCGGCATCGACTACGCCCTGTTCATCGTCACCCGTCACCGCAGGGGCCTGAAACAGGGCCTGCCGGTACGGGAAGCCGCCGAGAAGGCGGTCGCCACGACCGGCAGGGCGGTGGTCTTCGCCGGCGGCACGGTCTGCGTGGCCCTGCTCGGCATGCTGATCCTTCGGCTGTCCTTCCTCAACGGCGTCGCGATCGCCGCCTCCCTCACCGTGATCCTCACCGTCGCCGCCTCGGTGACGCTGCTGCCCGCGCTGCTGGGCACGATCGGCATGAAGGCGCTCAGCCGCCGGGAGCGGCGTCGGCTCGTCGAGCACGGGCCGTCGCCCGAGCTGCCGACCGGGTTCGCGGCCCGCTGGTCCGCGTTCGTCGAACGGCACCCCAAGGTCCTCGCCGCGGTCGCCGCCGTCGTCATGCTCGTCCTGGCCCTGCCCACGACCTCGCTCCACCTCGGCGCCTCCGACCAGGGCAACAGCGCCGCGGGCACGACCACCCGCCAGGCGTACGACATGCTCTCCGAGGGCTTCGGGCCCGGTTTCAACGGCCCCCTACAACTGGTCGCCAAGTCGGGCGACGCCGCCGACCGCGCGGCCCTGGAGCAGCTCACCGTCGCCCTGGGGCGCACCGAGGGCGTCGCAGCGGTGCACATGGAACAGGCGCAGCACGGCAGCGGGCTGGACGTCATCGACGTCGTCCCCACCACCTCCCCGCAGGACCAGGCCACCGACCGGCTCGTCAGCCACCTGCGCGAGGACGTCATCCCCGGGGCCACCGAGGGCACCTCCCTGGAGGTGTACGTCGGCGGGGTCACGGCGGGCTACGCGGACTTCGCCTCGGTGATCGTCGGCAAGCTGCCGCTCTTCGTGGGCTCCGTCATCGGCCTGGGCTGCCTGCTCCTGCTGCTGGCCTTCCGCAGCTTCGGCATCCCGTTCAAGGCCGCGGTCATGAACGTCGTCGCCGTCGCCTCGTCCTTCGGCATCGTGGTCGCGATCTTCCAGTGGGGCTGGGGGAGCGAGCTGCTGGGGCTGGGGGCGGCCGGCCCGATCGAGCCCTTCCTGCCGGTGATCATGGTCTCGGTGCTCTTCGGGCTCTCCATGGACTACCAGGTCTTCCTCGTCAGCCGCATGTACGAGGAGTGGCGCGAGACCGGTGACAACCGCCGGGCGGTCCGGGTCGGCCTCGCCGAGACCAGCCGTGTGATCAACTCCGCCGCGGTCATCATGATCTCGGTCTTCCTGGCCTTCGTGCTCAGCGGCGACCGCGTGATCGCGATGTTCGGCATCGGCCTGGCGGCCGCCGTCGCGCTCGACGCCTTCGTCCTGCGGACGCTGCTCGTACCGGCGCTGATGCACATGCTGGGCGACTGGAACTGGTGGCTGCCCCGGTGGCTGGAGCGCCGGCTGCCGCGGATCTGCATCGAGGGCCCGGCGGAGCCCGCGGCGACGGCCGTGGACGAGCCCGGTTCTCAGACGGCTCTCAGAATCTGACCGTACGGTTGCCGACCATGGAGACCACCAAGACCCACGGGGCGGCAGCCGACGGTCGCGCCGCGGACGCCGAGCTCGACCGGGCCGAGGACGAGGGCGCGACGCCCGCGCCCGCGCCCGACGCCGGACCGCCCGCGCCCGACGAGCCGCGGGCCCTCGACGCGGCCGACGACCTTGACACGCCCGACGACCTCGACGAGCCGGACACCCTTGACACGCCGGACGCCCCCCGCCCCGACGGGGTCGTGCCGGGAGCCGCGGCGGTCGTCGGTGCCGCCCTCGGCCTCGCGTCCCTCACCGGCACCTGGCTGGGCACCGTCCTGGCCGAGCGGCGGCAGCTGGTCGGTCAGATCAACACCTCCTCCGGTAGCGCCGCCCAGCAGATCGAGCAGATATACGGCGGCCCCTGGCACACCACGGCCGCCGTCAACGGCGTCTGCGCGCTGATCGCCCTCGTCGTCCTCGGCGCGGTGCTGCTCGCCGGACGGAACGCCGCACCGTGGGTGCGCGCCGTCGCCTGGGGCGGTCTCGCCCTCGGCGCGCTCGGGCTGTGCGTCGCGCTCGGGACGTGGTTCGACCTCTTCGGCGGGCTGCCGAGCGTGGCCGAGGCCCCGGTCTCGTCCGGCGGCTGAGACCTCTGAGGAGGCGGGCCGCGCGGCCCTGAGGACCTGAGCGGTCCGCCGCGCGGCCTAAGGCATCCTCACCCCCGAAGCCTGGGCGGTTGCCCGATGTGCCCCACCCCCCTTGGGGACGAGGCTGATGGCACGGAGAACGACTCCGGAACATCGGTCCCGAACCCGAGGAGCACGAGATGTACACGCACGAACTGCTGGGCCGCGAACGCACGGAGCAGCTGCTGCGCGAGGCCGCCGCGTACCGTCTGGCGCACCAGGCCCGCAAGGCCGCCCGCAAGGCCGCCCGCGAGGCCGCCCGCACCGCGGGCGGCCGGCGCGTGGCCGCCGCCGACCAGGACGAGGGAAGGCGGCACGGAAGGAGGGCCGGCCGGCTCACCCGGCGGCTGAGGGCCGCCGGATGAGCACCGTGGTGCCGGTGCAAACCGGTACCGCGCCGTCAGGGCCCCGTGCGATGCTCGGGACCGTGCAGAACCAGTCGGTCAGCCCGGTGTTCGTCGGCCGCACCCGCGAACTGACCCGCCTCACCTCCGCGCTCGCCCGCGCTCACGCGGGCGAGCCGCAGGCGTTGGTGATCGGCGGCGAGGCCGGCGTCGGCAAGACCCGGCTCGTCGAGGAGTTCCTCGCCGGGGCGCAGGACGGACCGGGGACCGTGACCGCCGTCGGCGCCTGCGTGGAGATCGGCGCGGACGGACTGCCGTTCGCCCCCGTCGCGACGATCCTGCGCGCCCTGCACCGCAGGTTCGGCGACGAACTGGTCGCCGCGGCCGCCGGCAGCGAGGGCGAACTCGCCCGCCTGCTGCCCGGCCTGGGCGGGACGGACGGCCCCGACCCCCTCGCCGACCAGCGCGACGAGCACGGCCGCGCCCGGCTCTTCGAGCTCACCTCGCGGTTGCTGGAACGGCTGTCGGAGGAGCGCACGCTCGTCGTCGCCCTGGAGGACCTGCACTGGGCCGACCGCTCGACCCGCGAACTCCTCGGCTACCTGCTGCGCTCGCTCTCCCGCGGCCGGCTCGTCGTCCTGGCCACCTACCGCTCCGACGACATCCACCGCCGCCACCCGCTGCGGCCCTTCCTCGCCGAGCTCGACCGGATGCGTTCCGTGGTGCGCCTGGAGCTGTCCCGGTTCAACCGCGGCGAGGTCCGCGCCCAAGTGGCCGGCATCCTCGACTCCGAGCCCTCCCCGAGCATGGTCGACCGGGTCTTCGGCCGTTCCGACGGCAACCCCTTCTTCGTCGAGGAACTCGCCTGCAGCATCACCCAGGGCTGCCGCACCGGCCTCAGCGACAGCCTGCGCGACCTGCTGCTCGTCCGCGTCGAGACACTGCCCGAGACCGCGCAGCGCGTCGCCCGCGTCGTCGCCGAGGGCGGCTCCGCCGTCGAGTACCGGCTGCTGGAGGCCGTCGCAGGGCTCGGTGAGGACGAACTCATCGAAGCCCTGCGCTCCGCCGTGGGCGCCAAGATCCTGCTCCCCACCGACGACGGCGACGGCTACCGCTTCCGGCACTCGCTGGTCCGTGAGGCAGTCGGCGACGATCTGCTGCCCGGCGAGCGCAGCCGCATCAACCGCCGCTACGCGCAGGCCCTTGAGGCCGACCCCGCTCTGGTGCCCGCCGACGAACTCCCGGCCCGGCTGGCCAGTTACTGGTACCACGCCCACGAGCCCGCCAAGGCACTGCCCGCGGTGCTGCGGGCCTCCGTCGAGGCGCGGCGCCGGCACGCCTACGCCGAACAGCACCGGCTGCTCGAACGCGCCCTGGAGCTGTGGGACGACACCCCCGGAGAGGTCCGCGAGGAACTGCGGCCCGTCGACTACGTCGAGGTGTTCCCTCCTTGCGGCTGTGACCCGGGCATCAAGCCGCTGCAGTACATGGACCTGCTCGCCGAGACGACCGTGGCCGCGCGCCTCAGCGCCGACCGCGAGGGCGCCTACGAGGTCACCAAGCGGGCGCTGCGCCTGCTGGAGCGCTCCGGCGACCCGCTGCGCGCCGCCTGGTTCTGGATCCAGCGCTCCCGGCTGATGGTCGCGATGGGCCGCGGCGACGGCTGGGCGGAGATCGCCGAGGCCCAGGAACTCGTCCGCGGGCTGCCGCCGTCCCCGGTCCACGCCGAGGTGCTGGAGAGCGTGGCCGGGTGGGCGATGATGCACGACCCCGGGCCGGACGGCATCACCACGGCGGAGCGCGCCATCGAACTGGCCCGGCTCGTCGGTGCCGAGGAGACGGAGCTCCACGCCCGGGTCACCCTGGGCATCCTGCTCGCCGACACAGGTGACGCCGACGCCGGCATCGCCGAACTGGAGGCCGCCCGCGAACGGGCCGCCGCCGCCCGGTACGGCAACCTCACGGTGAACGCCGACGCCAACCTCGCCGCCCTGCTGGAGGCCGTGGGCCGCTCGGAGGAGGCGATCGCGGTGGCCCGCCGGGGCGTGGAGGGCGCCACCCGCCACGGGCTGCGCGACGGCGCCACCTTCGCCTCCGCCAACCAGGCCGAGTCCCTGCTCGCCCTCGGCCGCTGGGACGAGGCGGCCGAGGTCGCCGTCCGCGGCCGGGAGAACACCAACCACGCCCTGTACCTCGGCTGGGCCGCGACGCTGCTGGCCCATCTCGCCGTGCTGCGCGGGGAGTACGACCGCGCCGAGGCCGAGGTCGCCGCCGCCCGGGACCATCTGGGCCCCCGGGACCACCAGCCGCAGAACACCCTGCCGCTGCGTCATCTGACCATCGCCGTCGCCGCCGGGCGCGGACGCTTCCTGGAGGCGCGGGCCGCGGTGCGCGCCGCTTTGGAGGCGGGGTTCCCGTCCGCGTTCCACCGCTACGTCTGGCCCATGCTGCACACCGCGGCCGCCGTGGAGGCGGACGCGCTGGGGCTGCCCGGCGCGGAGGCCGGCCGCCCCGAGATGCTCGCCCTCATCCGCAAGGCGGCGGGCCGGCTGCCCCGGCTGTCCCCGGTATGGGCCGCCCACGCCCTGCTGGTCGAGGCCGAACTGCTGCGCGCCGACGGGAGCACCGACCCCGGGCCCTGGGCCGCCGCCGGGGAGGCCTTCGCCGCCCTCGACCGCCCGTACCCGCTCGCCCTGGTACGGCTCCGGCACGCCGAGGCCCTGCTCGCCCGGCACGATCCCGGCGCCCGCGACCGCGCGGCCGCCCTGCTGCGGGGGGCGTGCGGGGTCGCCGACTCTCTGGGGGCCGTCCCGCTGCGCGACGCCGTCCGGCTGCTCGCCCGGCGGGGCCGGCTGGTGCTGGAGGAACCGGAGGAGGCCGCGGTGCCCGAAGCCGCCGGGGAACCGGAGCCCTTCGGCCTGACCGCGCGCGAGCGCGAGGTGCTGCGCCGGGTCGCCGCCGGCTACACCAACCGCCGCATCGCCGAGGAGCTGTTCATCTCGCCGAAGACCGCGAGCGTGCACGTCTCCAACATCCTCGCCAAGCTCGGTGTCTCGGGCCGCGGCGAGGCGGCCGCGCTCGCCCACCGGCTGCGGCTGTTCGCCGGGCAGCCGGGCTGAACCGGCCGCCGCGGCCGGTCGGCGGAGGGCTCGTGGGCGGCTAGTCGCCGGCCCGCGGCGGACGTATCAGCACGGTGCCCGAGTCCAGGTCGACGGGGCCCCGGCCCGGGTCCGCGTCGCCCTCCTCGTCGCGCACCAGCTCCAGGCGGTTGCGCTCGTCCTCGGCGTGCCTGCGGCCCGGCGCGAACAGCTCGTCCAGCGCGTTGAACATCGCACCCCCAAGGTGTCGTGGGTCAGCTCACCCGCAGCCGCAGGATCCGGTCGTCGCCCTTGCGGGGCTCGCCGCGGCCGTCGGTGTTGCTGGTGGTCAGCAGCAGACCGCCGTCCGGATCGGCGACGACGGTGCGCAGCCGGCCGTACTCTCCGACGAAGAACGCCTGCGGGTCGGCCGCGGCCTTCGTACCGGCCAGCGGGATCCGCCACAGGCGGGCGCCGCGCAGCGAGGCCATCCAGATCGAGCCGTCCGCGTAGGCGATGCCGCTCGGTGAGGCGTCGTCGGTGCGCCACTGCGCGATCGGGTCCGCGTAGCCGTCGCGATGGGCGAGGCCCTCCACGACCGGCCAGCCGTAGTTCTTCCCCGGCTCGATCAGATTCAGCTCGTCCCAGGTGTCCTGCCCGAACTCCGCGGCCCACAGCCGCCCCTGGCCGTCCCAGGCCAGGCCCTGCACATTGCGGTGCCCGTAGGAGTAGACGACGGAGTCCGCCTCGGGATTGCCGTGCACCGGCTCGCCGTCGGGGGTCATCCGCAGGATCTTGCCGCCCAGGGACTTCTTGTCCTGCGCCAGGCCCCGGTCGCCGCTCTCGCCCGTGCCCGCGTAGAGCATGCCGTCGGGGCCGAAGGCGATCCGCCCGCCGTTGTGGATGGCGCCGTGCGGGATGCCGCGCAGGATCGTGTCCGGGGCGCCCAGCTGCTCCCCGGCGGGCTTGGCCGGGTCGTAGAGCATGCGCGCGATGCGGTTGTCCGAGGCGGTGGTGAAGTAGGCGTACACCAGGTGGTCGGTCGCGAAGTCCCGTGAGACGGCGAGCCCCAGGAGGCCGCCCTCGCCGCCCGAGGAGACCCCGGGCACCGTGCCGACCTGCGTCGTGCGGCCGCTGCCGGCGGCCACCCGGACGACCCGGCCGGTGTCCCGGGAGGCTACCAGCAGATCGCCCTCGGCCAGCACGGCCACGCCCCACGGGGTGGTGAGCCCGGTCGCGACGGTGCCGGTCACCTCGGCCGTGCCCTTCGCCGGTGCCGAGGGCCCTTCGCCGCCCCCGGAGGGCGGCGCCGACGAGGGCGCGGAGGCGGAGCCCGGGGGAGCCGGGGCGGAACCACCGTCCGAAGAGCATCCGGTGGCGAGCAGCGCGGCACCGGCCAGCGCGGCGGTCACGACGGCGGTACGGCGGCGCACGCTTCCCTCCCGGGGGTTCTCCGGCTCGGACTCCAAGAACATCACATCCCTCATTACACCGCCCGGCCCTTCGCGGTTCCCGCCGTATGCCGTGGATCTCCCGTCGCCCTCCCCGCCGGTCCCTCGGGTCCTTCAGGCCCCGGTGGTCCCGGCGGCCCCCGGTGGTCCCGGTGGTCCCGGTGGTCCCGGTGGCGATCTCAGTCCCAGGAACCCCGCGCCGGCGGCAGCGCCGCGATCTCCGCGAAGTCCTCGTCGGACAGGCGCAGTTCCGCGGCGCCCGCGTTCTCCACCGTCCACCGTTCCCGCTTCGCCCCGGGGATCGGCACGACCTGCGGTCCCTGGGCCAGCACCCAGGCCAGCGCGACCTGCGCGGGCGTCGCACCGTGCACCTCGGCGACCCGGCGCAGTCCCGCGACGATCGGCTGGTTGGCGGCCATCATCTCGGCCGTGAACCGGGGATGGCGGGCCCGTACGTCGTCCGGCTCGAAGCCCTGTCCGGGGGTGAGCGTGCCCGTCAGGAAGCCGTTGCCGAGCGGCATCGCGGCCATGAACCCGACCCCGCGCTGCGTGCACCAGGGCAGCAGCTGCGCCAGCGCCTCGGGCGACCACACCGACAGCTCGGCCTGCACGCAACTGACCGGGAAGACCTGCTGGGCGCGGCGCAACTGCCGCAGCGTCTCGTCGTATATGCCCGCACCCGGGCGCCGGGCCGCCCGCGCGCCCACCGCGCACCACCCCAGCGCGCGCACCTTGCCGGCCGCGACCAGTTCCGCCATCGCGCCCCACGTCTCCTCGACGGGGACCTCCGGATCGGCCCGGTGCAACTGGTAGAGGTCGATCACGTCCGTCTGCAGCCGCCGCAGCGACGCGTCGCAGGCCCGCTTCACGTACGAGGGACGGCCGTTGGCCACCAGGTGCTGCTCACCGACGAGCAGTCCGCACTTGGTGGAGACGAAGACCTCCCGGCGACGCTCCTTCAGCACCCGGCCCAGCAGCAGCTCGTTGGTGAACGGCCCGTACATGTCGGCGGTGTCCAGCAGCGTCGTGCCGTGGTCGACCGCCGCGTGCACGGCCCGCAGTGACGATTCGCCGTCCTGCCGGGACGCCGTGTACGCCCAGCTCATCGGCATGCATCCCAGGCCGACGGCGCCCACCTCCAGAGCCGCCGATCCGACCGTCCTGCACTCCACCTGGCTGACCTCCGCTGACCTCTCGCGCCGCCCCACTGTGCCATAGCCTCCTGACCATGGCTGACATCACCCGGAACCACCGCCCCACCGTCTGGCTCCCGATCCCCGCAGCGGACGTCGAAGGGCTCCCCGCAGAGCTCGACTACCTCTTCTGGGACGGTGCCGAGGAGTTCCCGGCCGACCCGGCCGACGCCGCGTTCTACGTGGTGCCCTACATGAAGGGCCCCGAGGTCGCCGGCCGCCCGTTGCCCCGGATGTCCGGGGTCGGTGTGGTGCAGACCCTCAGCGCGGGTGTCGACCACGTCCTGCCCTACCTCCGGCAGCTCCCGCCGGGTGTGCGGCTGTGCAACGCCCGCGGGGTGCACGAGGCCAGCACCGCCGAGCTGGCCGTCACCCTCACCCTTGCGGCCCTGCGCGGCATCCCCCGCTTCGTACGGGGCCAGGACGCCGAGGAATGGCACGCCGGCTTCTACCCGGCGCTCGCCGACAAGCACGTGCTCATCGTCGGCTACGGATCGATCGGCGCGGCCATCGAGGACCGGCTCACCCCCTTCGAATGCCACGTCACCCGGGTCGCGCGGCTGGCCCGGCGCTCCCCGCGCGGCCCCGTGCACGCCCTGGGGGACCTGCCGCGGCTGCTGCCGGAGGCGGACGTGGTCGTCCTGTCGACCCCGCTCACCGCGGACACCCGCCATCTGGCCGACGCACGGTTCCTGGCCGGGATGAAGGACGGGGCCCTGCTGGTGAACGTCGCCCGCGGACCCGTGGTGGACACCAAGGCGCTCCTCGGGGAGCTGGAGGCCGGCCGCCTCCAGGCGGCACTCGATGTCACCGATCCCGAGCCGCTGCCTCCGGGGCACCCGCTGTGGCACGCCCCGGGCGTCCTGATCAGCCCGCACGTCGGCGGCAGCACCTCCGCGTTCCTCCCCAGGGCCAAGCGGCTGCTCCGCGAGCAACTCCGACGTTTCGCGGCCGGCCAGGACCTCGCGAACGTCGTCATGACCACCTGACCGTGCCGTGGCACCGGGTGCCCCACGCGTGGGGCAGGACGCTACGCGTGGTCACGCTGTGTAGAGGAACTATGTCCCTGAGTGACTGAACTGGTGTATCGTCCCGCACTGGGGGAACACGACCGGCGTGGCTCGGCGAGCTGCGAACGGGCGTGGGACGACTCAGGACTTGATGGGGGGCGACGGGCGATGTACGGCCAATGGAGAGAGCATCCGACGCTGGACCACAGCACACCGTGCCGGGGACGCTCACGGCGTCACGGGACGACACCGTGAGCGCGCCCGGTGCGGTCCTCTCGCAGGCGTCCGCGCCGGGCAACCGGACCGGCCTGCTGCCCCAGATGCTGCTGGCCGTGCTCTGCGGCGGCTACGCCATCGGATCGGCCTTCGGCTGGGGATCCACCGGGCTGGCCCTGGTCATGGGCGACTTCGGCCTCTCCGTGGCCGCGCTGGCCGCGGCCGTCTCCTGCCTGGTCTACGTCCACAGGGCCCCCGCCGACCGGTATCGTCCCGCGTGGGCGTTGTTCGCCGTCTCCTCCGCCATGGTGGCGCTCGGCAACGGCATCTGGGGCTGGTACGAGGTCGTGCTGCGCGACGACGTGCCGCGCACCTCGGTCGCCGACTTCTGCTTCCTGCTCTTCGCCCCTCCCGCGATCATCGGGCTGCTGGTGCTCGCCAAGCGGCCGGTCACCCGGGCCGGCTGGGTCTGCCTCGGACTGGACGCCTGGCTGATCGGCGGCTCCCTGCTGACCCTCTCGTGGACCCTCGCCCTGGCCCAGACGGCCCTGTGGGAGGGCCGCAGCACCGCGCGCATCGCCCTGTCCCTGGCGTACCCGCTGCTGGACATCATGCTCGTCAGCATGGTGCTGGCGCTGCACTTCCGGCGCTCCTCGGCCAACCGGGCGGCGGTGAACACCGCCATCGCCTCCCTCGCCCTGACCGTGCTGTGCGACGCGCTGTTCACCTCGCCCCTGCTGCGCGAGCACTACAGCTCCGGCCAGATCCTGGACGCCGGATGGTTCGCCGGCAGCATGCTGCTCGCCTACGCCCCCTGGGTCGGCGAGCGGGTGGCCGCGGAGCGGGCGACCGCCGAACGGCAAGACGAGCAGGGCCGCCGGGTGAGCGGCTCGCTGGCGGCGCTGACCCCGTACCTGGCCGCCGCGGTCTGCGTGCTCGGCATCCTCTACAACGTCATCGACGGCCGCAAGAGCGACCGGGTGGTGCTCCTGACCGGCTGCACCGTGGTGCTCGCCCTGGTCGTGCGCCAAGGGATCATGCTGCTGGACAACATGGCCCTCACCCAGGAGCTGGCCCAGAAGGAGAACCACTTCCGGTCGCTCGTGCAGGGCTCCAGCGACGTCATCATGATCGCCTCGCCGACCGGCGTGCTGCGCTACGTGAGCCCCGCCGCCAAGGGCGTGTACGGCTGCGATCCCGAGGAGTGGGTCGGCACCGAGTTCGCCACCCACATCCATCCCGAGGACCTGGGCCGGGTGGTGCACGAGGTGCGCCGCTTCCTGGCCGCCCACGCCGCCGAGGAGCCCGCCACCCGCATCGAGTGCCGCATACGGCACGGTGACGGCAGCTGGCTCAACGTCGAGTCGATCGTCAACCGCCACCAGGGCGGCCTGATCTTCAACAGCCGGGATGTCACCGAGCGCGTCCGGCTCCAGGCCCAGCTGCAGCACAACGCCTCGCACGACCCGCTCACCGACCTGCCCAACCGGGCCCTGTTCACCGAACGGATCCGCCAGGCCATCGGCGGCCGCCGGGCCGGCGACGGCGACACCGGCACCACGGCGGTGCTCTTCATCGACCTCGACGGCTTCAAGGCGGTCAACGACACCGTCGGCCACCAGGCCGGCGACGAACTCCTCGTCCAGGCGGCGCGGCGCCTGCGGGACTCGGTGCGCGCCGGCGACACCGCCGCACGCCTGGGCGGCGACGAGTTCGCCGCCCTCATCTGCGGCACCAGCGCCGACCGCCATCTGCGCGAGTACCAGGTCCACGAGGTCGCCGACCGGCTCCGCGCCGCCCTCTCCGAGCCGTACCGGGTGGACGGCACCGAGGTCCGGGTGGCCGCCAGCATCGGCGTGGCCTTCGCCGACCCCGGGGTCAGCGCCGGCGAGCTGCTGCGCAACGCCGACCTGGCGATGTACCGGGCCAAGCAGGCCGGCAAGGGCCGGGTCGAGATGTACGCGCCCGCCATGCAGGCCGAGGTGGTGCGCCGGGCCGAGCTGGCGGGACGGCTGCGCACGGCCCTGCGGGACGGCGAGTTCGCCCTGCTCCACCAGCCCGTGGTCGACCTCGGCACCGGCGAGGTGACCGCGGTCGAGGCGCAGGCCCGCTGGCGCTCCGCGCAGGGCATCCTCTTCACCCCCGCGGAGTTCCTGCGGGTCGCGGAGGACACCGACCGCACCGCGCAGCTGGCCCGCTGGTTGCTGGAGGAGGCGGTCGGCCAGGCCGCGCTGCGCCGCGCCGCGGGCTGCCCGGTCCCCGTCGCCGTACGGCTGTCCACCCGGCGCCTGATGCACCGCGAGCTGCCCACCAAGGACGTCGAGGCCCTGCTCGAACGGCACGGGCTGCCACCGGACTGCCTCGTCCTGCAGATCGCCGACCAGGACCCGCGGATCTCCCTGGACGAGCTGGAGCGGCGGCTGACCGCGCTGAGCCGGCTCGGGGTGCGCATCTCCCTGGAGGGATTCGGCAGCGGCTACGCGCCCATGAACGCGCTGCGGCGGCTCCCCGTCGACGTGCTCAAGCTGGACCGGGGGCTCACCGAGGGCGTCGTGGAGTCACCACGGCTGCGGAAGATCACCGCGGGGCTGCTGCGCATCGCCGAGGACCTCGGGATCCGCTCGGTGGCCGAGGGCGTGGACCGACCCGAGCAGGTGCTGGTCCTCCGTGAGATGAGCTGCACCCACGGTCAGGGCATGGCATTCTCGGGGCCGCTGGACGAGCACCGGCTGCGCTCCTCGCTGACCCGCGGGGGCTACCCGGTGCCCGGTGGGCCGGTCCCGCTCGGCAGCAGCCGGATCTCCGTGCGCGGCACGCGCAAGGCGGACGAGCTACGCTCAAATAATGAGACGCCCGTCCCACCCGCTTGACACTCCCCGCTCGCGAGGAGGAAGGTCAGTCCCATGCGCACCCGAATTCTCGTACTTGGAAAGCGCGTCGGCTGACCCGGGGCCCCTGACCGCCTCGTGGAACGCACCGACGCGCTCCCCTCGCTTGCCTGCCGGCACGAGGGGTTTTTTGTTGCCTGGGATCCAGACATACCGCCCTCTCCACCCTCAAACTCCTGAGAGATGAGAACCAGATGACCGAGCAGGCCACCGGGGCCCACCACCCGCAGCCGCGGGCCCGCGGCGCCGCGCCGCAGCCCACTCCCGCCGAGCGCGTCACGGGCGCCCAGTCCCTCATTCGTTCTCTTGAGGCGGTCGGTGCCGACACGGTGTTCGGCATCCCGGGTGGTGCGATCCTTCCCGCGTACGACCCGCTCATGGACTCCTCGAAGGTGCGCCACGTCCTGGTCCGGCACGAGCAGGGGGCGGGCCACGCCGCCACCGGCTACGCGCAGGCCACCGGCAAGGTCGGCGTCTGCATGGCGACCTCGGGCCCGGGCGCGACCAACCTGGTCACCCCGATCGCCGACGCCCACATGGACTCGGTCCCCATCGTGGCGATCACCGGCCAGGTGGCCTCCAAGGCGATCGGCACCGACGCCTTCCAGGAGGCGGACATCTGCGGCATCACGATGCCGATCACCAAGCACAACTTCCTCGTCACCGACGCGGACGACATCCCGCGCACCATCGCCGAGGCCTTCCACATCGCCTCCACCGGCCGCCCCGGCCCGGTCCTGGTCGACATCGCCAAGGACGCCCTGCAGTCGCAGACCACGTTCTCCTGGCCGCCCACCGCCGACCTGCCCGGCTACCGCCCGGTCACCAAGCCGCACGCCAAGCAGATCCGCGAGGCCTCCCGGCTGATCAACGAGGCCAAGCGCCCCGTGCTGTACGTCGGCGGCGGCGTCCTCAAGGCCCGCGCCACGGGCGAGCTGCGCATCCTGGCCGAGCTGACCGGCGCCCCGGTCACCACCACCCTCATGGCGCTGGGCGCGTTCCCCGACAGCCACGCCCAGCACGTCGGCATGCCCGGCATGCACGGCTCGGTCTCCGCCGTCGCGGCCCTGCAGAAGGCCGACCTGATCGTCGCCCTCGGCGCCCGCTTCGACGACCGCGTCACCGGCAAGCTCGACTCCTTCGCCCCGTACGCCAAGATCGTGCACGCCGACATCGACCCGGCCGAGATCTCCAAGAACCGCGTCGCCGACGTGCCGATCGTGGGTGACGCCCGTGAGGTCATCGCCGACCTGATCGTCGCCGTCCAGGCCGACCACGAGGCGGGCCGCCGCGGCGACTACGCCGACTGGTGGAAGCTGCTGAGCGGGCTGCGCGACACCTACCCGCTCGGTTACGACCTGCCCGCCGACGGCAGCCTGTCCCCGCAGCAGGTCATCCAGCGGATCGGCGAGCTGGCCCCCGAGGGCACCCTCTTCGCGGCCGGCGTCGGCCAGCACCAGATGTGGGCCTCGCAGTTCATCTCCTTCGAGCGGCCCAACACCTGGTTCAACTCCGGCGGCGCCGGGACGATGGGCTACGCCGTCCCCGCGGCCATGGGCGCCAAGGCCGGCCGGCCCGGCGCGACGGTGTGGGCGGTCGACGGCGACGGCTGCTTCCAGATGACCAACCAGGAGCTGGTCACCTGCGCGCTGAACAACATCCCGATCAAGGTCGCCATCATCAACAACGGCGCCCTGGGCATGGTCCGGCAGTGGCAGTCGCTCTTCTACAACGAGCGCTACTCCAACACCGTCCTGCACGCCGGTGAGACCAACGCGGGCCGCGGCTCCCACCAGGGCGTCAGCCAGACCCCGGCGGCCGGCACCCGCGTCCCGGACTTCGTCAAGCTGTCGGAGGCCATGGGCTGCGTCGGCCTGCGCTGCGAGTCCCCCGACGAGCTGGACGAGGTCATCGAGAAGGCCAACGCCATCAACGACCGCCCGGTCGTCGTGGACTTCATCGTCCACGAGGACGCCATGGTGTGGCCGATGGTCGCCGCCGGCACCTCCAACGACGAGATCATGGCCGCCCGTGACGTCCGCCCCGACTTCGGCGACGCCGCGGACGACTGAGGACCGAGAGAGAAGCAGAGGAACGACGCGACATGTCCAAGCACACGCTCTCCGTCCTGGTGGAGAACAAGCCCGGCGTCCTGGCCAGGATCACCGCCCTGTTCTCCCGGCGCGGCTTCAACATCGACTCCCTCGCCGTCGGCACCACCGAGCACGCCGACATCTCCCGCATCACCATCGTGGTGAACGTGATCGAGGACCTCCCGCTGGAGCAGGTCACCAAGCAGCTGAACAAGCTGGTCAACGTCCTGAAGATCGTCGAGCTGGAGCCCTCCGCCGCCGTCCAGCGCGAACTCGTCCTGGTGAAGGTGCGCGCCGACAACGAGTCCCGCTCCCAGATCGTCGAGATCGTCCAGCTGTTCCGCGCCAAGACCGTGGACGTCTCGCCCGAGGCGGTCACCATCGAGGCCACCGGCGGCGCCGACAAGCTCGAGGCCATGCTGAAGATGCTGGAGCCCTTCGGCATCAAGGAGCTCGTCCAGTCCGGCACGATCGCGATCGGCCGCGGCGCCCGCTCGATCACCGACCGCTCCCTGCGCGCCCTCGACCGGACCGCATAGCGAGACCGTAAAACTTGATTCCGCCCGCGGACGTAGTGTGTGGGCAACCCCCCAGATCACCAAGGAGAGACCCGAAGTGGCCGAGCTGTTCTACGACGACGATGCCGACCTGTCCATCATCCAGGGCCGCAAGGTCGCGGTCATCGGCTACGGGAGCCAGGGGCACGCGCACGCGCTGTCGCTGCGCGACTCGGGTGTGGACGTGCGGGTCGGCCTGCACGAGGGTTCCAAGTCCAAGGCGAAGGCCGAGGAGCAGGGCCTGCGCGTGGTGACGCCCGCGGAGGCCGCGGCCGAGGCGGACGTCATCATGATCCTGGTCCCGGACCCGATCCAGGCGCGGGTGTACGAGGAGTCCGTCAAGGACAACCTGAAGGACGGTGACGCGCTGTTCTTCGGTCACGGCCTGAACATCCGTTACGGCTTCATCAAGCCCCCGGCCGGTGTCGACGTGTGCATGGT
>NZ_JARAVK010000121.1:0-20843 GCF_033792765.1 Streptomyces sp. PA03-6a
GCGTCGGGTCGGTGGGGGGCGGGCTCGGCGTCGGGCCGCCGGGCCCGGTCAGCGACAGGTCGTCGGCGTAGTACGTGGGCTGCGCGTACCAGCCGTGGACGTAGACCGTCGCGCTGGTCTGGTTCGGGCCGGTGGTGAAGCTGACGTTCAGCTGCTGGTAGGCACCGCCGGTGCCCGGGGTCCAGGTGCTGGTGCCGCCGTCCACGCCGATGTAGACGTAACTCCCCTTGAGCTGCGCCGAGAAGGTGTACGCCGTGTTGGGGGCGACGCCCACCGTCTGCTTGCACTGCGCGGTCCCGGTGCCGCTCGGGGTGCCGGCGAGGGCGCGACTGCCGCTCTTCGCCTGCCCGGTCACCACCTGGGTGGTGCCGGAGTCGCAGCTCCAGCCGGACAGGTTGCCCGACTCGAAGCCTCCGTTGACCAGGAACTCACCGGCGTGCGCCGTGGGGGCGAGGGCGACCAGCCCGCCGAGGACGGCGGTGCAGGCGAGGGTCGCCGTCGCGGCGACGAGGTGTCTCATGGGGGGCCGCTCCTTCGGGGGCGAGAAGAAGTGCGCATGACAACTCGCAGCAAACAGGTCTGGACCAATCCTGTCAATGGTCCGGACCATCCCCATGGCCGGTCACCCGGATCACCCGTCCGGCGGCGGTCCGCCCGCGCGACCGCCCCTGCGGCTCACGTCCGCGGTTTCGACCAGGGCCAGCGCGGCTTCTCCGGCCGGTTCCCCTCCGGGTCGTAGACGAAGACCCAGCGCGTACGGCGCTGCGCGCGCGGGCCGGGGCTGGGCTCGCGATGATAGACGTGCACGACGGGGGGTGCGCCGTCCTCCTGCGGCACCGGTACCTCGTACACCTTCGGGGGCTGCCCGGTGATGCCGGTCAGCACCCCCAGCACCCGGCCGTCCAGCGGCCCTCCGACGAATTCCGTGTCCTCATGCCTCACGGGGTCAGGGTAGGCCCTGGGGAGGGGGCCACGTTCAGGAAACGGCAGGTGGGAGCAGATGTGCGACTGCCTGGGCCAGCGGGGTCACCCGGCGGGCCAGGTCCCCGGCGGGGCTGCCCGCGCTCTCCCGTTCCAGGGCGGCCAGCGCGACCTCGGCGGTCTCCTGGTCGGTGGTGGAGCTGACCAGCAGCAGCGCGATGAAGTGGTCCACCAGCCACCGCCGCAGCTCCTGGGCGGGGGGCTGCTTGCCCTCGTCCAGCCAGGTCAGCGAGACGGCCTCGACGCTGGCGATCCAGGAGCGCACCATCATCGCCAGTCGCGGTCCGGGGTGCGGCGCGCCCAGGTGCATCAGGATCTGCTCGGCCGCGCCGCGCCGGACGCCGTCCACGATGGCGTCGGTCCGGCTGGTCTCCGCGACGCTGCCGCCGCGCAGCAGGGCGGAGTACGCCGCGTCGTGCTCGTCCACGTAGGAGAGGTAGCGGTCCAGCGCGTTGGACAGGCGCTGGGTCATCTCGCCCTCGGCGGGCTCCACGAAGCAGGTCCGCAGCTCCTCGGCGGCGTTGCGCATGGCGGCCTCGTACAGCTGCTGCTTCCCGCCGGGGAAGTAGCGGTAGACCAGGGGACGCGAGACCCCGGCGGCCGCGGCCACGTCGTCGACCGAGACGTCCTCGGGCCTGCGGTGCCCGAACAGGTCCACGGCGGCGGCGAGCAACTGGGTACGGCGCTGCTCGACGCTCAGCCGGCGGTAGGCGGGAGCGGCGGCGGGCGCCGGCGTCGAACTGCCGTTCATGAACGCCAGCGTATCCGCCCGCGCGCCGTGCTACCCGAGAAGTCCCGAGCTGCGCCACATGCGCCGTACGCCCGGACCCTCGAACATGCCGATCTCCTCCAGGAAGTCCATCAGCTTCCGCGCCGCCTGCCGCATCACGTCGCGGCGGTGCGGGCTGGTGCGGGCCAGCTCGGCGGCGTACCGGGGGTCGAGCCCGACCGAGGCGTACACCTGGGGGCTGATCAGCGACCGGGCGATCACCCGTGCGGCCTCGGCGGAGGAGATCCGGGTGAAGGCGATCTCCCAGCGCGGCGCCGAGCTCATCTGGCGGCGCAGCTCCTCACGGGCGTAGCGGATGTGCCGGGCCTCCTCGACCACGTGGATGCGGGTGACGCCACGGGTCAGCGGCTGCACGCGCTCGTCCGGGAAGGTCAGCCGCTGCATCCAGTCGAGGATCTCCTCGGCGAGCAGGGTGCCGGTGAAGGAACCGGGTGTGGTGGAGACGGTCTTCAGCACCCGCCCGAGGTTGTGGTCCGTGCGCGAGGGCTTGTAGACGGGTGTGCCGAGCCGGGTGACCAGCCGCGCGAACATCTTCGAGTGGCGGCACTCGTCGGCGATCTCGGTGAGCGCGTAGCGGACGTGCCCGCTGGTGGGGTCCAGGTCGTAGGAGTGCCGCAGCAGCAGCTGCATGAGGATGATCTCGAACCAGATGCCGATCGAGGCCAGCGACGCCGCCTCGTGCCGGCTCAGCTCGATCCGCTGTTCCTGCGACATGTGCTTCCACAGCGGGGTGTCGTACAGGGAGCACAGCTCGGGCGGCCAGAACCACGCGCCGTCCTCGAACGGGGCGTCCCAGTCCAGCTCGGTGTCGGGGTCGAAGGAGTGCTTCGCGGAGGCGTCGAGCAGCCGCTCCGCCACTTTTTCACGCGTTGCAAGAGGGGTGCCAGCGGTCATGCTCTTATGAGACTGTGTGTCAGCAAGCCCGTCAAGAGTCGAGGAGACGCCAATGCCGTCGCAGGACAACTTGTGGGAGATCCCGGCTTCCGGAGCCGCCCGCTTCTCCTGGGAGTACGACGACGGGCGCGACCGGCTGCTCGCCCTCTACCAGAAGGGCAAGGACAAGCAGTGGGACGCGGTCACCCGCATCGACTGGGACATCGAGGTCGACCCGTACGACCCGCTCGGCGTGCCGGACCAGAACATGACCGTCTACGGCACCCCCTACTGGGACAAGATGTCCGAGCGGAACAAGCGCGACATGCGCCGTGCCTACGCGTCCTGGCAGTTCAGCCAGTTCCTGCACGGGGAACAGGGCGCCATGGTCTGCGCCGCCCGCATCGTGGAGTCGGTGCCCGACCTCGACGCCAAGTTCTACTCCGCGACCCAGACCATGGACGAGGCCCGGCACGCCGAGATCTACTCCCGCTTCCTGCGCGAGAAGGTCGGCATGGTCTACCCGATCAACGACTCGCTGCAGGCCCTGCTCGGCGACACCCTGCGCGACTCCCGCTGGGACATGCCGTACCTGGGGATGCAGGTGCTCATCGAGGGGCTCGCGCTGGCCGCCTTCGGCATGCTGCGCGACACCACCGACAAGCCGCTGCCCAAGCAGATCCTCGCCTACGTCATGCAGGACGAGGCCCGGCACGTCGCCTTCGGGCGGATGGCGCTGCGCGACCACTACAAGCAGCTGTCCGACGCCGAACTGCGCGAGCGCGAGGAGTTCGTCATCGAGGGCTGCTACCTCATGCGCGACCGGCTGCGCGGCGCCGAGGTGCTGGAGGACTTCGGCATCCCGCGGCAGGAGGCCGAGGAGCTGAGCGAGCGCTCGGAGTACCTGCAGCTCTTCCGCAAGCTGCTGTTCAGCCGCATCGTGCCGTGCGTGAAGGACATCGGGCTGTGGGGCGAGCGGCTGCAGCGCGCCTACGTCGACATGGGCGTCCTGGAGATGGGCGACTCCAACCTCGACCTGCTGATGGCCCAGGACGAGGAGATCGCCGAGAAGCTCGACGCCGAGCGCTTCGCCCAGGAGGAGACCGAGCGGGCCGCCGAGGTCGAGCAGGCCATCGCGCTGGGCGCCCAGGACTGACCGCGGCCGGGCACGGGATCAGCGTCCCAGCACCGCGCGCATCACGGCGCGGGCGACCGGGGCCGCCTTGCCGCCGCCGCTGATGTCGGCGCGGTCCGCGGCGGCGTCCTCCACGACGACGGCGACGGCGACCTTCGCCGGGGCCCCCCGGCCCTCCTTCGCCCAGGAGATGAACCAGGCGAACGGGTTCCCGCGGTTGTCCTCACCGTGCTGCGCCGTGCCCGTCTTGCCGCCCACCACCGCGCCGGGCAGGGCGGCGTTGCGGCCCGTGCCGTGCCGCACCACGGCGACCATCATGTCCTGCATCACGAAGGCCACGGTCGCGTCCATCACCTGCCGGTAGGCCCGCTCACCGGTGATCTCCAGCGGGAGGCCGGCGCCGTCGGTGGTCCGGTCCACCAGGTGCGGGTACATCAGCGTGCCGTCGTTGGCCACGGCCGCCGCGACCATCGCCATCTGCAGCGGGGTGGCCCGGGTGTCGTACTGCCCGATGGACGACAGCGCCAGCTGCGCCCGGTCCATGCGGCGGTCGAAGACGCTGACCGCGGGGTGCGACGGGACCCCGATGGAGGGGTCGTTGAAGCCGAAGGCCTCGGCCGTCTCGCGCATCGCCCGCAGCCCCACGTCGTCGCCGAGCTTGCCGAAGACGGTGTTGCAGGAGACGACGTACGCGTGGAGCAGCGGCGCGTCCTCACAGCCCGCGGACGCCGACTCGTTGCCCAGCGTCGTCGTCGTGCCCGGAAGGCGGTAGGGGTCCGGGGAGTCGGTGGGCTTCCCGACGTCGGTGACCGCCCCGGAGGCGAGCGCCGCGACCGCCGTCACCGTCTTGAAGGTCGAACCCGGGGGGTACGTCTGGCGCAGCGCCCGGTTGAGCATCGGCTGGTCCTCGGCGGTGACGAGCCGGTGCCAGGCGCCGAGCGCCTCCGGGCCGGTGCCGGCGATCGTCGCGGGGTCGTAGGAGGGCGTGCTGACCAGCGCCAGGATCCGGCCGGTCGCCGGATCGAGGGCGGCGACCGCGCCCTTCTTGCCGCCCAGCGCCTTGTACGCGGCCTGCTGGGCGGCCGGGTCGATGGTGGTGCGGACGTCGCCCGGGCGCTGCGGCGCCCTGCTGACCGCGTTCCACAGCGGGAGCGCCGACAGCCCGGGGGAGGAGCCGGACAGGACGTCGTCCGCGGCGGCCTCCAGCAGGGCCGTGCCGTAGGTCTGGGAGGAGAAGCCGGTCACGGGCGCGTAGAGCGGGCCGTCGGCGTAGGTGCGGACCCAGTCCAGCTGGGCGCCGGTGGACCGGGAGCCGGTCACGGGCCGGCTGCCGACGAGGATGTCGCCGCGCGGCTGCGCGTAACGGTCGATCGGCACCCGCCGGTTGGCGGGGTTCGCGTCGTACGCGGGGGCCCGCACCACCTGGACCCGGATGGCGTTCACCAGCAGGGCGACGAGGAGCAGCAGGCACAGCGCCGCGGCCCGGCGGGCGTACGGGGTCACGCCGCGGCCGCCCCACCGCCGGTGGCCCGGCCGGCGGTCCGGCCGGTGTCCGGGCCGGGCGGCGGGCGGCGGGCGGTGTCGCTGAGCAGGATCAGCAGCGCGACGATCACCCAGTTGGTGACGACCGACGAACCGCCCTGCGCCAGGAACGGCATCGCCATCCCGGTCAGCGGGATCAGGTCCGTCACCCCGCCGGCGATCACGAAGACCTGCAGCGCGACGATCGAGGCCAGCCCCACGGCCAGCAGCCTGCCGAACGGCTCGCGGACCGCCAGCCCCGCCCGGTAGCCCCGGGCCACCAGCAGTCCGTACAGCAGGAACAGCGCGGTCAGCCCCGTCAGTCCCAGCTCCTCGCCCGCCGTGGCCAGGATGAAGTCGGACTTGGCCGCGAAGCCGATCAGGATCGAGTGCCCCTCGCCCAGGCCCGTGCCCAACAGCCCTCCGGCGGAGAACGCGAACAGCGACTGCGCCAGCTGGCCCGGGCCCTGTCCGGCCTCGATGCTGGCGAAGGGGTGCAGCCAGTCCGCCACCCGGGAGTGCACGTGCGGTTCGAGCGTGCCGACGAGGAAGGCGCCGGCCGCCGACAGCAGCAGCCCGATCGCGATCCAGCCGGTGCGGCCGGAGGCGACGTAGAGCAGGATCACGAAGAGGCCGAAGAACAACAGCGAGGTCCCCAGGTCGCGTTCCACCACCAGCACGCCGAGGCTGATCGTCCAGACCGCCAGCACCGGGCCCAGCACCCGGCCGGTCGGCAGCTGCAGCCGGCGGAACCGCCGGACCTGCCGGCCGGCGTACGCGAGCGCGGCGCGGTTGTCCGCGAGGTACGCCGCGAAGAAGACCGCCAGCAGCACCTTCGCGAACTCGCCGGGCTGGAAGGAGAAGCCCGCGACCCGGATCCAGATCCTGGCGCCGTTCACGGCGGGGAAGAGGCTCGGCACGATCATCAGCACCAGGGCCGCCACGACGCCCAGGTACGCGTACCCGGCCAGGGCGCGGTAGTCGCGCAGCAGCAGGACGACCGCGATGAACAGGGCGACGCCCAGCCCGGACCAGACCAACTGCGCCGGGGCGGCGGCGTCGGGGGTCTCCAGGTCGAGGCGGTAGATCAGGACCAGGCCGAGGCCGTTGAGCAGCACCCCGATCGGCAGCAGCAGCGGGTCCGCGTACGGGGCGCGTAGGCGCACCGCCAGATGGGCCACCAGCGCCAGCCCGCCGAGCGCCGCGCCGTAGCCGGCCGCCCCCTGCGGTACGGCGCCGTCGTGCGCGAGGCCCACGGCGCAGTAGCCGTACACCGGGATCAGCACCGCGCCGACCAGCAGCGCCAGCTCGACGCCCCGGCGCCGGGGCAGCCGGACGGGGGGCACGGCGAGGGCCGGTGGCGAGGTCCCGGGGGCGGGGGCGGTCATGGGACGCAACGTAGCAAGACATCCCGGACAAATCGTTCATATTCGTGGGAGGTGGCGTTGTCACAGGGGGCCACTAGCGTGGCCGCCATGACCTTCAAGGCACCGCAGTCCCTGTCCGAGCTGCCGTACGCGCAGGCGCTGGAGCCGTTCGACGAGGCCGGGCTGGGCGTCGAGGAGCGGTACGACACCGTGCACTTCGACGGACTCACCTTCGGAGAACAGGACGCCGGCGGCGCCGTCTTCCTGGAGTGCGCGGTCACCGACACCGTCTTCGAGGGCGGCAGCCTGCGCCGGGCGCGCTTCAACGAGGTCTGGCTGCAGGGCGACCGCTTCGTCGGCACCTCGGCGGCCGAGACGAACTGGATGGACGCCACCGCCGACTCCTGCGTGCTCGCCGGGGTCGAGGCCTTCGGCGCGGTGCTGCGGCGGGTGGCCTTCCGGCGCTGCAAGTTCGACTCCGTCAACCTGCGCTCGGCCCGGCTGCACGAGGTCGTCTTCGAGGACTGCGTGCTGCGCGACGTCGACCTCGGCGGCGCCCGCCTGAAGGACGTCTCCTTCCCCGGCACCGCCCTGGAACGCCTGCGGCTCGGCCGTGCCGAGCTCGACGCCACCGACCTGCGCGGCGCCACCCGCCTCGACCTCGCCGACGGGCACGACTCGTTGCGCGGCGCCGTCATCGGCAGCGCCCAGCTGCTCGACCTGGCCCCGGCGCTGGCCGCCGCGCTGGGCATCGTCGTCCGGGACGGAGCGGACGACGGCCCCCGCCGTCCCCGGCGGCGCTGACCCGCCCACGGCCGAAAAGGTGCGGCGGAAGCCGGGCCGCCGCCGCAGAATCACAGGCATGGGAAAGACGTACGAACGCATCGACGGGCGCCTGCGCGCGTTCATCGAGGAGCAGAAGGTCTTCTTCACCGCCACCGCGCCCCTGTCCGGCGACGGGCACGTCAACGTGTCGCCCAAGGGCCTCGACGGTTCCTTCGCCCTCCTCGACGACCGCACCTTCGCCTACGCCGACCTCGGCGGCAGCGGCGCCGAGACCATCGCCCACCTGCGGGAGAACGGACGCATCACCCTGATGTGGTGCGCCTTCACCGGGCCCCCGACCATCGTGCGGGTGCACGGCCGCGGCGAGCCCGTCTTCCGCGACGACCCGCGCTGGGACGACCTGCTCCCGCACTTCTCCGACGACATCCGCGCGCGCACCGACCTGCGCGCCGTCATCGTCGTCACCGCCGAACGCATCAGCGACAGCTGCGGATTCGCCGTCCCCTTCCTGGACTTCCGGGAGGAACGGCCCCTGCACACCCAGCGCTTCTCCCGCGAGACCGAGGAGTCCTTCAGCGACTACTGCGTGGGCAAGCCGTACGTCGCGGTCAGCCTCGACGGCCTGCCGGGGCTGCCGCTCCCGCTGCCGCCCCGCACGTCCTGACAGGGGGCGCCACCGCGCCAACCCGGTTCCGGGCCGCACGGTTTGGGACGACAGAGTCTCAAAAGCACCCTTGCGGCGACAAGATCCCTCTGTCGTACTTGTACGGCCGTGTGTCCGGAGCCGAGAGGTGGTCCCCCCATGCCCGTACGGCCCGTGCGCGGTCGCCACCGCAGACCCCAGCCGCCGAGCCGGCTCTCGCCGGTGTCGGTCGCCGTCACCGCCGCCTCCGGAGCGGGACTCGCCCTGCCGCTGGTCGCGGCCACGGGCGCGGGCGCGGCCACGACCGGCACGTGGGACAAGGTCGCCCAGTGCGAGAGCAGCGGCCGCTGGCACATCAACACCGGCAACGGCTACTACGGCGGGCTGCAGTTCGCCCAGTCGACGTGGAAGGCCTACGGCGGTGGGAAGTTCGCCGCCCGGGCCGACCTGGCCACCAGGTCCGAGCAGATGGCGATAGCCGAACGGGTCCTGGACGGGCAGGGTCCCGGGGCGTGGCCCGTCTGCTCACAGCGCGCCGGGCTCACCCGGGGCGGACCGCGGGCGCAGGACCCGCCGCGACGTGCGGCGGCCCCGGCGAAGAAGACCGAACCCAAGGAGAAGCCCGGGACGGACCGTCCCCCCGCGGCGCGGGACGACTCCTACACGGTCGTCAGCGGGGACACGCTCTCCGGGATCGCCGACGAGCAGGACGTCCGCGGCGGCTGGCAGCGGCTCTACGCAGTGAACCGCCGGGTCGTCGGAGCCGACCCCGACCTCATCCTCCCCGGACAGGAACTGTCCGTGCCGGGAGCGGAGCCCGCGAAGGACCCCAAGCCGGCGAAGGCGTCCAAGCCCGCCAAGTCAGGCAAGCCGGCCAAGCCCAGCAAGCCGGCCGAGCCCGCGAAGACCGCCAGGCCCGCCGAGCGGCACGCCGCACCCGCCTCCGCCGCGCAGACCTTCGTCGCGCCGGTCGGCGGAGCGCTCGGCACCCCGTACCACCGCAGCGGATCCCACTGGGCCAGCGGCTACCACACCGGCCAGGACTTCGCCGTGCCCACCGGCACCTCCGTCAAGTCGGTCGCCGCGGGCACCGTCGTCGAGGCCGGCTGGGGTGGCGCCTACGGCTACCAGGTCGTGATCCGGCACCACGACGGCATGTACACCCAGTACGGCCACCTGTCCTCGCTGACCGTACGGACCGGCCAGACCGTGGCCGCGGGCCGCCAGGTCGGCCGCTCGGGCTCCACGGGCAACACCACCGGCCCGCACCTGCACTTCGAGGTGCGCACGGGCGAGGGCTACGGCTCCGACGTCGACCCGGTCGCCTACCTGCGGCGGCACGGGGTCCGCCTCTAGCGGCACACGGCTGGCTCCCGTCGCGGTCCGTGCGTGGCGGGCCGCACGGACCGCGCGAAGGGCCGGCTAGTGCTCGCGCTCGACGAGGTCCTTGAAGCGTTCGAGGTCGTCACGGACCGTGCGCTCGATTGCGCTGACCTGGGCGAAGCCCTTGGGGCCGCCGAAGGCGTCGCGGATCTCGGCGGGGTCGTACTCCATGCGTACCTGGACGCGGCTGTGCTGCTCGTCGATCGGGAGGACCGAGCACGTCCCGGTGATCTCGGCACCGCCGCTGGTGCGCCAGGTCATCTCCCGGGTGTCGCTCCGGGCCTTGGTGCGGTCGGAGAACTCCGCGTCGAGCAAGCCGCCACCGGTCCCCGACACGCCGAGCCGGGCCTTGCCGTCCCCGGTGGCGCCGGCCTCCCGGACACCCGCGACGAACTGCGGGTACTCCTCCAGGCGGTGCAGGTGCTGCCACGCCACCTCGGTCGGCACGTTCAGGTCGATCTGCTCTTCGAGTCTGCTCATGAACTGCCACCTGCCTTCCTCCCTCCAGCGTGCCCCCCGGCCCCGGCTCACGCCACGTTGACCTCCGGGACGTCAGGGAGGCGAGGGACGTCCGGGACCTCGGTGACCGCTTCCGTCACGGCGACGCGGCCGCCGAGGCGGGGGGCGGTGCGGAGCCCGGCGTCACCCTGGGTGAGCAGGCGGACGGCGGCCCAGGGCAGGTTCACGCCGGTGAAGGCGGTCTGGAAGATCCCGGCGGAGGGGCGCGGGTTCGCCTCCAGGAGCACGGGCTCGCCCTTGCGGTGGCGCAGCTGCACATTGGAGAGGTAGGCGAGGCCGAAGTGCCTGACGAGGCGACGGGCGATCTCCGTGATGGCGGGGTCGTCCAGCAGGAGCCGGTAGCGGCCCTCCTTGGCCCTGGGGATCGCGGCGAGCAGTTCCCCGCCCGGGGCGGACAGGCAGTCGACGCTGACCTCGGGGCCTTCCAGGTACGGCATGACGATCATGCTGGGCACGTGCTCGCCCTCGTCGGCGGCCCGCTTCATCGCCTGGGCGACCGCCTCGACCGAGGCCATCGGCCTGGCGGGGGCGAGCAGGTCACGGATGTCCATCGGCCGGTCTTCCAGGATGCGGAAGCCGAAGGCCGAGTACTCGCCGGCGGGCTTGATGCAGACGGTCTCGCCGGTCGCGGCGAGCTCGTCCACCGCGTCCCGCAGGCCGTCGGCGTCCCGGACCACCCGCCACGGCGGCACGGGGATCCCGGCGGCGAGCGCCTCCTGGTACGTACGGCTCTTGCTGGTCAGTACCTTGATCGAGGCCGGCGGCGAGCACATCAGCCGGGTCCCCGCGGCGGCGAAGTCGCCGGCCCGCCCGGCGAGCGCGGTCAGCCGGCGCGGCGGGACGAGGACGTCGATGCCGTGCCTGCGGCAGAAGTCGAGGGCGAATTCGGCGTACGCGTCGTCGCCGACGTGGCGGGGCTCCACCTCGGCCACGTCGCAGGCGGCCAGGGCGGGTGCCGAGGGATCGACATTGCTCCCGTAGACGCGGACGTCCACGGAGTCGGGGTTGCCGCGCAGCATCCGCATCACCTGGGTGGTGGCCACCCCCGCGCTGCTGAGCCATATTCGGAGGGCTATCGGACGCTCCCCTCATGCATGCGGCGCGGCAGGAAGGCATGCGGGAGCGCACCATTTCCGGCCGTCCGGGATCTTGTGTGAGGCGGATCATATCCGTGTTCGATGACGCCGGTGTTTCACGTCCGCGGAGCGCACGCGAAGAGCGGACGACCCGCCGTCACTCGTCCGTCCCCCGGGAACGAGCGGGACGGCGGCGGCGGGCCAAGGCTGGGAGGCGACAGCAGCCCCTCCGGCCGGAAGAGAGAACAGCATGGCTGGGCCGTCCTCCCCCGCTCCGCTGCACCGACGTCGCATAGCCCGCACGGGAGCGCTCGTCGCGGCGCTCGCCTCGACGGCGATCGCCGCCGCCCCCGCCCTCGCCTCGTCGGCCGCCGACGGCGCCGCCGCGCGCGGCGGGGCCCGGCCGACCGTGGTGCTGGTGCACGGCGCCTTCGCCGACGCGTCGAGCTGGACCCCGGTCGTCGAGCGCCTCGAGAACGCCGGCTACACGGTCGTCGCCCCCGCCAACCCGCTGCGGGGCCTGATCGGCGACTCGACCTACGTGGCCAGCGTGCTGAAGAGCATCGACGGCCCGATCGTGCTCGCGGGCCACTCCTACGGCGGCGCGGTGATCAGCGGCGCAGCGGCGGGGAACCCGAACGTCAAGGCACTGGTCTACGTCTCGGCGTTCATGCCGGACGCGGGGGAGACCCTGGGTGCGCTCTCGGCGAAGTTCGCGCCGAGCGACCTCGCCTCGGCGCAGCGTCCCGTGCCGTACCGGGACGGGTCGGGCAGCGGCACGGACATCTACATCCGCGACTCCGTCTTCCGCAAGGTCTTCGCCGCGGACCTGCCCGTGGCGGCGACCCGGCTGATGTCCGCCGAGCAACGGCCGGTCGCACTGCGGGCGTTCACCGACAAGGCGCCCGGCGCGGCGTGGCGGACCATCCCCTCGTGGGCGCTGGTCGCCTCCGCCGACCACGCCATCAACCCGGCGCTGGAACGCTTCGAGGCCAAGCGGGCGGGCTCGCACACCGTCGAGGTCGACTCCTCTCACGTCGCGATGCTCTCCCACCCCGACGCCGTCGTGCGCATGATCCGCGAGGCCGCCGACAGCACCGCGTCCGGTTCCGAAGGCGGTCCCGCGCTCGCCGACACCGGCCCCCGGGACGAGCTCCTCACCAGCGTGGGCGGCGTCGCGAGCGTCGCCCTCGTGGCCGGCGCGGTCCTCGTCGCGGCGGTGCGGCGCTTCCGCCGCTGAGCGGTGGCGCGGTGGGGGCGCCGCCCCCACCGCGCCGCGGTCCTCGGCGGGCCCGCGTCCGCGCTACGCCGCGGCCGGCTTGCGGGCCAGGAACACCGCGGCCAGCACGGCCGCGGCGAAGGACACCCCGGCGACGACCCACAGGCCGGTGTGGATGCCGACCGTGAAGGACGCGCCGATCGCGTCCGTCACCGCGGGTGTGGAGCGGCCGCTGCCGCTTCCGCCGCTGCGCGCCACCGCCACGACCGCGTCGGCGACCGGCGGCGGCACATGGGCGGCCGTCAGCCGCTGCGGTAGCGCACCGATGAAACGGACCGCCAGGACGGCGCCGAGCACCGAGGTCGCCAGCACCGAACCGATCTGCCGGAACGCGGTCACGGCGTTCGACGCGGCACCCATCTGCGCGGGCTGGACCACCGCGAAGGCGGCCGCCGTCGACGGCGCGACGACCAGCCCGCTGCCCAGACCGACCAGGGCCAGGCCCACCGCCGTGATCGCGTACGCGCTGTCCGGCTGCTGCCGCACCAGCACCACGGCGGCGGCGGCCGTCACCAGGGAACCGGCCGCCAGCAGCCGGGCCGCGCCGACCCGCCCGGCGATCCGCTGGGCGACCAGGGTGGACAGCACGAAGAAGACCATCGCGGGCAGCAGCCGCACGCCCGTGGCCATCGGCGCGACGGCCTGCACCCGCTGCAGGAACAGCACCTGCAGGAAGATGACGCCGACGAACGCGAACAGCGCCGCCGCGGCCACCACCAGTGCCGCCGACACCCGCACCGAGCCCATCATGCGCACGTCCAGCATCGGCACGTCCGTACGGCGCTCCACCAGCACCAGCGCGACCAGCGACACGACGCCCACCGCCAGCGCCGCCACCACCACCGGGTCGTCGTACCCGGCGCGGCCGCCGACCGCGATCCCGTACACCAGCGTGCCCAGGCCCAGCACGGACAGGCCCTGGCCGGGCAGGTCCAGCGGCCGGTCGGGCACCTTCGACTCGCGCACCGCGTACAGCGTGACGGCCACCGTGACCACCGCCAGCGGGGTGTTGACCAGGTAGACCGCGGGCCAGTCGAAGCGGTCGAGCAGGGCGCCGCCGAGCAGCGGCCCGAGGGCCAGGCCGAGTCCGGACACCGACACCCACACCGTGATGGTGCGCAGCATGCGCGGCAGGTCGACGAAGAAGGTGGTGGTGATGATCGCCAGCGAGGTCGGCAGCACCAGCGCACCGCCGACACCGCTGACCGCCCGCCCCACCAGCACCTGCGGGAAGCCGCCCGCGGTGGCCACGACCAGCGAGCCGGCCGCCAGCGCGACCACGCCGGTCAGGAACACCCGCCGCCGCCCGTAGCGTTCGCCGAGCGCGCCGCCCGACAGCACGCACGCGGCCACCACCAGGGTGTAGGTGCTGGACACCCAGCTCAGGTCGGCGGGGGCGACCTGCATGTCGACCTGCAAGGCGCGCAGCGTGGAGATCGCCGCCGTCACCTCGATGAACGACATGAACAGCCCGAGGCAGGCGGCGAGCAGCACCAGCCGGCCGCGCGGGATCACCGGCTTCTGCGGTGCCTGCGCGGACGCGGCGCCCGTCACGGTGCTCACTGGGCGCGCTCCTTCTCCGCCAGGCGCCGGGTGGCGTCGTCCCAGGCGACGGGCAGGGCGTCGCGGGCGGTGGGGTAGAAGACGAACACCGAGCGGTCCATCACCTTCCGCAGCCGCGCCACGATCCGCGCGTGCGGGTCGGTGCGGGCGAAGGTGTCCAGCGCCTCCTGGTCCCGCCACGCCGACAGCGTCCAGAAGGTCTTCTTCAGCGGCTCCGCCCGCAGCGAGGCACCGACCACGCCGGGCGCCGACCGCACCTGCTTCCACACCACCAGCGACAGCAGGAAGAAACGGGGCACGCTCAGCAGCGACTTCACTTGGAGCTTGGAGGCCATGACCACGGCCTCACCGGAGCCGGCGGACTCCTTGGCGGCGGCCCCGGGCATCCAGGGAATGGTGGGCATGGCAGCTCTCTCCTCTTCGGTACGGGTGCGCGGCCGGTGCGCGCCGTCACGGCGGGAACTCCCGCCACCCACATGAGTCCCTCCCGCGGGGCTTCCGGACACCTCCGGGCGGCCGATAGGCCGGTCCGCGCGGCAGTTGGCCTGTTCGCGCCCCCGGTGCCCCCCGGGCACCGATCCGGACACCCGGGACGGGGCGCATCGGCGGCCCCGATGGGCCGGAAACCGTCGATGATGCGGTGTTTGACCCTCCGGCCCGGGCCGCCCTACGTTCCCAGTGCGCCGCCTGCCGCGCCGATCCGCGCGGGACACGGACGACTTCACGCCTTCAGAGGTCCCAGCCCTCTGCGCTCCAGCCGCCGTCGCCCAACGCGACCGGTTCCTGAGAACTGCTCGAGCCGAGGGGCTGCCTGTCATGACCACCCGTGTCGCTGTCGTCGGGGCCGGCATATCCGGCCTGTCCGCCGCGTACCACCTGCCCGACGACGTCGAAGTCACCGTCTACGAGAAGGAGGACCGGCCCGGCGGCCACGCCCTGACCGTCGAGGTGGAGGAGGACGGCCGCACCATCGGGATCGACACCGCCTTCGTGGTCTTCAACTCCCGGACGTACCCGCAGCTGAGCGCCTTCTTCCAGGAGATCGGCGCTACGGCCCTGGACCACACCGGCGGCTTCGACTTCTTCGACCTCGACCGCGGACTCGACTACGGCACCGCCGAGTTCGAGCTCACCGAGGAGGAGATCGCGGGGCGCTACCCGGCCGACTTCCTGCCCCTGTGGCGGGACGCCGAGCGATTCCACCGCGAGGCCCCCCGCGACTTCCTGCGCAAGCGCACCGACATGGCCCTCGGCGAGTACCTGGACCGGGGCGGCTACTCCGACGCCTTCAAGTACGGCTACGTGGTGCTGCTCGCCACCGCCGTCTGGTCGGTGCCGGCCGAGCTGATCTGGGAGATGCCGGCCACCACCGTCATCGCCTTCTTCATGTCGCACGACCCGGGTGGCCTCGGCGGCCGCTCGGTGGCGTGGAAGACCGTCGCCGGCGGCAGCGTCGAGTACGTCCGCCGGGTCGTCGCCGCGGTCAACGGCACGGTCCGCACCGGCAGCCCGGTCACCCGGGTCCGGGAGGAGGCGGGCCCGGACGGCGGCGTCGTCATCGGCACCGCCGACGGCGAGGAGCGCTACGACTACGCGGTGCTCGCCTCGCACGCCGACCAGACCCTGGCGATGCTGGAGCGGCCCACCGCCGCGCAGGCCGACGTCCTGGGCAAGGTCCGCTACAGCTCCACCCGGGCCGTGCTGCACACCGACCCGTCCGGCATGCCGCCGGACCGCTCCCGCTGGCAGAGCTGGAACTACGGCCTGAAGACCGTCGACGGCCGCACCCGCACCTGGGTCGCGTACTACATGAACTCCCTGCAGGGCTTCACCGCCCGCCAGGACTACTTCGTCACCCTCGACTGCCCGGTCGTCCCCCGCGACGAACTGGTCATCCGCGAGCTGCCGTTCACCCACCCGGTGATCGACCTGGACGTGCGCTCCATGCAGCGCACCATCTACGCCGTCAACGACACCGGCCGGATCAAGCTCGCCGGCTCGTACTTCCACTCGCCCAGGATCGGCCACGACCTGATCGGCTCCCACGAGGCCGGGTACGTCTCCGGGCTCAAGGCCGCCGAGTCCATCGCCCGCGACATCAAGAAGTGAAGTGAGGGAATCCCCATGCAGCGTGTCACCGCCGAGGAAGCGCAGGCCTGGCTGGTCGAGAAGCTCGCGGTCCGGCTGGAGGTCGAGCCGGCCCAGATCGACGTCGACCGCTACTTCGACGAGTTCGACCTCGACTCCACCGAGGCGCTGATCCTCGCCGGCGAGCTGGAGAAGTGGCTCGGCTTCGAGCTGGAGGCGACCGCGCTCTGGTACCACCCCACCATCGCCGCGCTGTCTGAGCACATCGCCGAGGAGAACGCCCGCCATGTCGCAGCGGCCTGACCGTAGCGCCCCCCGCCCGGTCCTCACGCCGCTGCGTGAACCGGCCGGCGGGGCGGCCCGCCGGCTCTACGCCGTCCACCCGGGCGCACTGGCGCCCACGGCGTGGCAGCCGCTCGCCGACCGGCTGCCCGCGGACACCGCGCTGTCCCTGCTCGACCTCGGCACCATCCCGGAGTTCTTCGCCGCCGCCCTCGACCCGGCCGCGGCCACGGTCTCCATCGCCGGCCTGGCGGAGCGCTGCCTGTCAGAACTCACCGCCTCCGCGCCCGCGGACGCGCCGTTCTCCCTGGTCGGCTGGTCCTTCGGCGGCGTCGTCGGGTTCGAGGTCGCCGCCCGGCTCGACGCCGCGGGACAGGGCGCCCGGCTGGAGGAACTCGTCCTCCTCGACAGCATCGCCCCCGTCCCCGCCTTCAAGCGTGCCGACGAACTGCTGGACCCCGCGATGCTCCTCGACTGGTTCGCGATGTACCTCGGCGCCAAGCGCGGCCGCCCCGTCGTCCTGCGCGTCCCGCCGGTCGCCGACACCGACGAGGGCCTGCCCGCGCTGCTGGCCGCGGCCACCGCCCAGGGCGTACTGCCCCCCGGCACCGAACTGGCCGGGCTGCGCAAGCTCTACGCCGCGTACCACGGTGGGCTGCTGCGCAACAACCGCTGCACCGCACCGTACGAACCCGCTCCGCTCGACCGCACGGTCACCCTCGTCAAGCCGGAGCGCTCCCTGCTCCCGGACCGCGGTGACCTCGGCTGGAGCCGGCTCAGCACCCGCCCCGTGCGGCAGCTGGGCGTCCCCGGCGACCACTACACGATGCTCCGGGAGCCCACCGCCGTCGCCGTGCTCGCCGGACTGCTGGCCGACCCGGCCGTCGCCTGAGCACTCGTGGATCCGCGCCCCCGCCACCCGGCGCCCATGACCGAGAGGACCGTCGTGCATCACTCACGTCTGGCCGAGACACCGATCGCCATCGTCGGGTTGGCCGGCCTGTTCCCCAAGTCGCGCGACCTGCGCGAGTTCTGGCACAACATCGTGGACGCCCGCGACTGCATCGAGGACGTCCCCGCGAGCCACTGGAACGTGGACGACCACTACGACCCGGACCCCGCCGCCGAGGACAAGACCTACGCCCGGCGCGGCGGGTTCCTGCCGGAGGTCGCCTTCAACCCCATGGAGTTCGGCCTGCCTCCGAACACCCTGGAGGTCACCGACATCCTGCAGCTGCTGTCGCTGACCGTCGCGCGCGACGTGCTGCGCGACGCGGGCACGGACGGTGCGGACTGGTACGACGCGAGCCGGACCGGCGTCATCCTCGGCGTCACCGGCGCCAACTCCCTCACCCAGCCGCTCTCCGCGCGCCTGCAGACGCCCGTGCTGAAGGAGGTCGTGCGCAGCGTCGGACTGAGCGAGGCCGACGCCGAGGAGATCGCCCGCCGCTTCAAGAAGGCGTACATCCCGTGGGAGGAGAACTCCTTCCCCGGCATGCTCGGCAACGTCGTCGCCGGGCGCATCGCCAACCGCTTCGACCTCGGTGGCACCAACTGCACCGTCGACGCCGCCTGCGCCAGCTCGCTGGCCGCCGTCAAGCTCGCCGTCAGCGAGCTGATCGAGGGCCGAGCCGACCTGATGCTCACCGGCGGCTGCGACGCCGAGAACACGATCCTCATGTACATGTGCTTCAGCAAGACCCCGGCGTTCTCCAAGAGCCAGGTCATCAAGCCCTTCGACGAGTCCGCCGACGGCACGCTGATCGGCGAGGGCATCGGCATGCTCGCCCTCAAGCGGCTCGCCGACGCCGAGCGCGACGGCGACCGGGTCTACGCCGTGCTGCGCGGCATCGGCACCTCCAGCGACGGCCGCTTCAAGTCCATCTACGCCCCGCGCGCCGAGGGCCAGCAGCTTGCGCTGCGGCGCGCCTACGAGGACGCGGCCGTGCCCGCCGGCTCCGTGGAGCTCTTCGAGGCCCACGGCACCGGCACGGCGGTGGGCGACCACACCGAGCTGTCCGCCCTCGGGTCGTTCGTCACGGAGCAGCCCGGTGCGGGTCAGCTCGGCTACGCCGCCATCGGCAGCGTCAAGTCCCAGATCGGGCACACCAAGGCCGCCGCGGGCGCCGCGGGCCTCATCAAGCTGGCGCTCTCCCTGCACCAGAAGGTGCTGCCGCCCACCATCAACGTCGACCGGCCCAGCGATGCCGTCGACCCCGCGCGCACCCCCTTCTACGTCAGCCCCCAGGCGCGCCCCTGGGTCCTGGACCCCTCGCGCGACAAGCGGCGCGCCGCGGTCTCCTCCTTCGGCTTCGGCGGCACCAACTTCCACATGGTGCTGGAGGAGCACGACCCCGCCGCGGCCCGCACGGTGCTCGGCCCGGTGGCCCGCACCGGCCTGTGGCACGCCGCCGACCCCGAGGCGCTCGCCCGCCGCCTGGAGCAGGGCGCCGCCCCCGACCCGGCCGGCCGGGTGCCCACGGGCGACGCGCGGCTCGGCATCGTCGCCCGCGACGACGCCCAGTTCGAGGAACTGCGGGCCGCGGCCGTGGAGCTGCTGCGCGCCAAGCCCGAGGCGTCCTCCTGGCAGCACCCCAAGGGCATCACCTACCGCCGCGCCGGGCTCCCGTCCGGGACGAAGACGGCCGCCGTCTTCGCCGGGCAGGGCAGCCAGTACGTCGGCATGGGCCGCCGGGCCGCCCTCGCCCTGCCGCCCGTCCTCGCCGCGTACGACAGGGCCAACCGCATCAGCACCGGCCCGGAGACCCTCGGCCGGGTCGTCTTCCCGCCGCCCGCCTTCGACGACGCCACCCGTGCGGCCCAGGAGGAGGCGCTGCGCCGCACCGACTTCGCACAGCCCGCCATCGGCGCCCTGTCGGCCGGGCAGTTCGCCTGGTTCCGCGAGCTCGGTTTCTCCCCCGACGGGACCGTCGGCCACTCCTTCGGCGAGCTCACCGCCCTGTGGGCGGCCGGCGCCCTCGACGACGACGGCTTCGCCGAACTGGCCCGCGCGCGCGGCCTGGCCATGGCCCCGCCGCGCGCGGCCGCCGCCGACTTCGACCCGGGCGCCATGGCCGCGATACGCGCCGAACTCGGCGAGGTGCAGGGGCTCGTCGCCACCTACCGCAGCGTCGCCATCTGCAACATCAACGCCCCCGGCCAGGTCGTCGTCGGCGGCCCCACCGCCGAGATCGACCGCCTCGTCGCCGATGTCGCCGCCCGCAAGATCCCCGCCAAGCGGCTCCCGGTCTCCGCCGCCTTCCACACCCGCTTCGTCGCCCACGCCGCCGATGCCTTCCGCGAGGCCGTCGACCGCGTCGGCCTCGGCGCGCCGGGCATCCCCGTCTACGCCAACACCCTGGGCGCCGCGTACGGCACGGACGCCGACGCCAACCGCGACACGCTCGTCGAGCAGCTGCTGCAGCCCGTCGCGTTCCAGACCCGCATCGAGGAGATGTACGCCGACGGCTACCGCGTCTTCGTCGAGTTCGGGCCCAAGCGCGTGCTGTCCGACCTCATCGAACGCATCCTCGACGGGCGCGGCGACGTGGTCTGCGTCGCGGTCGACGGCGGGCCCAGCAAGGACGGCGAGATCTCGCTGAAGCGGGCCGCCGTCGAACTGGCCGTCCTCGGCCTCCCGGTCACCGGCATCGACGACCACGCCGAGCCGCTCCCGGACGCGCCCGTCCGCAAGGGGCTCACGATCCCGCTGCGCGGCGTCAACTACGTCTCCGACGCACGGCGCGAGGCGTACGCGAAGGCCCTGTCGGAGCCGGGTGTCACGGTCGCGCCGCAGACGGCGGAGCCCGCGCCGGCTCCGGAGGCTGCCCCGTCCGACGCCCTGAGCGACGTCGTCCGTGAGGGCCTGGGACTCCAGGCCGAGATCCTCGACGCCCACGTCGCGACCGTCCGCGAGGCGATCACGTCCCTGGAACAGACCGTCCGCGCGGGCGGCCACCCCGACACGAACGCCGCCCTGCGGCTCATCGAGCAGCACGGCAGCTCCATCACCACCGCCCACGAGCGCGCGACGCGCCTGCTGATCGACACCCTCCGCGGCGACACCGCACCCCCGCCGGCCGTGGCTGAGGCCGTGGCTGAGGCCGTGCCCGAGGTCACCCCTGCGGAGACCGTTGCGCCTGCGCCTGCTCCCGTTGCTGCCGACTCTGCGGTGTTGGAGGCGCTGCTTGAGGTGGTGGCGGAGAAGACGGGTTATCCGGCGGAGATGCTGGAGCCGGGGATGGATCTGGAAGCCGACCTGGGGATCGATTCGATCAAGCGGGTGCAGATCATGGGGGCGCTGCAGGAGCGGTTCCCGGTGTCGGGAGACGTCGATCCCGAGCGGCTGGGTGAGCTGCGCACGCTGGACGACATCGCGGGGTTCCTCGGTGGTGTCGCTGCGCCGGCACCCGTAGAAGCCCCTGCCCCTGCCCCTGCCCCTGAGGCTGTGCCTGTTGTTGCCGACTCTGCGGTGCTCGATGCGCTGCTTGAGGTGGTGGCGGAGAAGACGGGTTATCCGGCGGAGATGCTGGAGCCGGGGATGGATCTCGAAGCCGA
>NZ_JARAVK010000121.1:20943-28100 GCF_033792765.1 Streptomyces sp. PA03-6a
TCATGGGGGCGCTGCAGGAGCGGTTCCCGGTGTCGGGGGACATCGATCCGGAGCGGCTGGGTGAGCTGCGCACGCTGGACGACATCGCCGGGTTCCTCGGCGGCGTTGCCACGCCGGCACCGGTAGAGACGCCGGAGGCTGCTCCTGTTGCTGCCGACTCTGCGGTGCTCGATGCGCTGCTTGAGGTGGTGGCGGAGAAGACGGGTTATCCGGCGGAGATGCTGGAGCCGGGGATGGATCTCGAAGCCGACCTGGGGATCGATTCGATCAAGCGGGTGCAGATCATGGGGGCGCTGCAGGAGCGGTTCCCGGTGTCGGGGGACATCGATCCGGAGCGGCTGGGTGAGCTGCGCACGCTGGACGACATCGCCGGGTTCCTCGCCGGTGCCTCCGCTTCCACCACCGGCCCCGCGCCCGTCCCCGCGACCCGTGCGGAGGCGCCGCTGACGGTGACGTACCCGGCCGCGTCCGGGATCGGGCGGACGTTCGCGGCGTTACGCGAACTGCCCGCGCCGTACGCGGTCGTGGGGGCGTACGCCGAGCAGCGGACCGCGCTCGTGGTGGACGACGGGTCGACGCTGACCCGGCCGGTGGTGGCCGCGCTGCGCGCGGACGGCTGGCGGGTGGAGGTCGTGGGGCTGCCCGACGGGGTGGCGACCGCGGCCGAGGCGGACGCCGTACGGTCGCTGCGGACGTGGGACGCCGACGAACTGGCCCGCGTCGTGACGGCGGGCAGGCTCGACCTCGTCGTCCAGGTGGCGGCCGCGGCCGCGGAAGAGTGGGCCGACGCCGCACGGCGGCTGGCGCACACCGTGCTCGTGGCCCGGCAGACGCAGCCCGCGCTGAAGGCCGCGGCGGCCGGGGGCACGCGCGCGGCGTTCGTGGCGGTCACGCAGCTGGACGGGGCGAACGGCTACCGCGGTGGTGCGTCCGGCCCGGCGCTGCTGGGCGGTGTGAGCGGACTGGTGAAGACCCTCGCCATCGAGGTGCCGGAACTGTTCACCCGCACCGTGGACTTCGCGCCCGGGCTGGACGACCACACGATCGCGGCCCGCTTCCTGGGCGAGATCAAGGACCTGGCGGGCGACCTCGCCGACGTCGGGCACGACGCGCAGGGCCGCCGCACCGTCGTGCCGTCGGCGGACGTACCGGCCGGGCCCGCGGTGGCCGTGCCGGAGATCGGCGCGGACGACCTGCTCGTGGTGACCGGCGGAGCGCGCGGCATCACGGCGGACTGCCTGCGGGCGCTGGTGGCGGCGCGCCCGGCGGGGCTCCTGCTGCTCGGCCGCAGCGAGGCCGCCCCGGAGCCCGAGTGGGCCGCCGGGCTGGAGGGTGCGACGCTGAAGGGCGCGATCGCCCGGCGGATCGCCGCCGGCGGCGAGAAGCCGACCCCGCGCGGGGTGGAGGCGGTCTACCGGGAGCTGACGGGCAGCCGGGAGATCTCGGAGAACCTGCGCCGGCTGCGGGCGTACGGCGGGAGCGTGGAGTACGTCGCCGTCGACATCACCGACGCCGCCGCGGTGCGGACCGCCCTGGCCCCGTACGCGCCCCGGGTCACCGGGGTCGTGCACGGCGCGGGTGTGCTGGCCGACCGGCTGATCGCGGACAAGACGGCGGAGGAGGTCCACCGGGTCCTCGGCACCAAGATCGTCGGCTTGGGCAACGTCCTGGACGCGCTGCGCGGCACCGCCGCCCTGCGGCACCTGGTGTTCTTCTCCTCGGTCGCCGGGTTCTTCGGCAACCGCGGCCAGTCCGACTACGCCGTGGCCAACGAGGCGCTGAACCGGCTCGCCGTACGGCTCAAGCGGGAGCTGCCGTCGGCCCGGGTGACCTCGGTCAACTGGGGTGCCTGGGACGGCGGGATGGTCACCGACGACCTGCGCCGGATGTTCGCCTCCCGTGGGGTGGAGCTGGTGCCGGTCGCGACCGGGGCGGGCATCTTCGCCGAGCAGTTCACGGCGGAGCGCGGCCACGACACGGTCATCGTGGCGGGCCCGCTGAAGCCGCTGTCGGCGCCGCCCGCCACCGGGTCCGGCGCGCCGGTGTCGCTGCTGGTGGACCGTGGGCTCGACCGGCTGGCCGCCGAGACGGTGCTGGCCGACCACGCGATCGGCGGCAGGCGGGTGCTGCCCGCCACCGCCGCGGTCGGCGCCCTGCTCAACGCCGTCGAGACGGCGACCGATGGGACGGTCACCGAGGTCAGCGGGTTCAAGGTCTTCAAGGGGGTCGTCCTGGACGGCGCCGAGGGCGAGGTCCCCGAGCGGCTGCGGCTGTTCGTGGAGCCCGGCCGGAACGCCGGTCCCGGCACCCTGGACGTGCTGGCCTCCGCCGTCGACACCGCCGGGCGCAGCCGCCCCGCGTACGGCGGCACCGTCGGCACGGCCGGACCCGGTCCGCGTCCCGCGGACCGCGCGGACCTCGCCGAGGCGGCCCGCGCGGCGAGCGGCACCGACGCCGGCTACCTCTACCGCGACGGCACGCTCTTCCACGGCCCGTCGCTGCGCGGGCTGCGCCGGATCCTCGCCTCGGACGAGCACCGGCTGCTGCTCGGCGCCCGTCTCGGCGACCCCGTCCCGGCGCACGGCGCCTACCACGGCCTGCGGCACAGCCCCGTCCTGGCCGACCTGCTGCTGCAGGCCGGGCTGGTGTGGGTCCGGCTGTTCCGCGGCCGGGCGAGCCTGCCGATGGAGGTCTCCCGGATCCGGCTCTTCGCCCCCCTGCCCGCCGACGAGGACTTCCTGATCGTGGTGGAGGACGTCCGGCCGGCCACGACCGGGGTGACCTGCTCGATCACCGCGCTCGACCGCGAGGGCCGGGTCCTGCAGGTGCTCGACGGGGTGGCGTTGGTCGAGGACCCGGAACTGGAGGGCAAGTTCGGGCCCTCCGGACGGTCCGGCGCGACCGCCGCCGTCCCGGTCTGACGACCGCCGACCCGACCGGACCGACTCGGACACTCGGAGGCTGACCCACCATGGGCAAGTACGCGATCGTCGGCCTGGCCTGCCTCTTCCCCGGGGCAGGGACACCCGACGACTACTGGCGGAACCTGACCGGCGGCGTGGACTCGCGCACCGACGGGGACAGCCGGATCTTCGGGCAGGACCCAGGGGTCCGCGAGACCGACCCCGACGACCGGCACCGCATCTACTGCACCCGGGGCGGGTTCCTCACGGAGGGGGACGCGACGGCCTTCGACCCGAGCGGATACCTGCTCCCGTCCGACTACCTGGCCGGCCTGGACCGCTCGTTCCACTGGGCGCTCCGGGTGGCCGGGGACGCTCTGGCCGACGCGGGCTCTCCCCCCGGCGCCGCGGCCGGCCGGAGCGGACGGAGGACCGGGGTGGTGTTCGGGAACTACCCGTTCCCCACCCCGGCCTCCGGCAGGGTCGCCGGAGAGTTGTGGGACTCGGCGGTGGCCCGGGGACTGGCGGACGCCGGTCTCCCGGCGGCACCCGGCGGCGACCCCGCCGGGGCCGCCGGCCCGGCGGGCACCGCCGCCGCCCACAACCTGTGGGCGGGCGGGATGCCCGCCCAGGTGGTGGCCGCGGCGCTCGGCCTCGACGGGCCCCGCTTCACCCTGGACGCCGCCTGCTCCTCCGCGCTGTACGCGCTGAAGCTGGCCTGCGCCCACCTGGAGACGGGCCGCGCCGACCTGATGCTGGCGGGCGGGGTCTGCGCCCCCGACCCGACCGTCATCCACCTGTCCTTCTCCGACCTTCGGGCCTATCCGCCGGACGGCTTCAGCCAGCCCTTCGACGCCCGCTCCCGGGGCATCGTCACCGGCCAGGGCGCCGCCATGGTCGCCGTGAAGCGCCTGGCCGACGCCCGGCGCGACGGCGACCGGGTGTACGCGGTCGTCGACGCGCTCGCCCTCACCAACGACGGCCCGGGCAAGCACATGCTGGTGCCGAACGCCGCCGGGCAGCTCGCCGCGTACGAACTCGCCTACCTCGAGGCGGGCGTGGAGCCCTCGGCCGTCCAGTACCTGGAGTGCCACGCCACCGGGACCCCGCTCGGCGACAGCACCGAACTCGGCGGGGTCGAGGCGTTCTTCGGCCGCGGACCGCTGCTGGGGTCGGTCAAGTCCAACATCGGCCACCTGCTGACCGTGGCCGGCATGACCAGCCTCATCAAGGTCGTCCTCGGCCTGTCGCACGGCACGATCCCGCCCACCATCGGCGTCGGGCAGCCCCTGCCGGGGACCGTCGCCGACCGGGTCGTCCGTGAGGCGGTGGCCTGGCCCGAGCCCGCGGGCGGCGGTCCCCGCCGGGCCGGCGTCTCGGCCTTCGGCTTCGGCGGTACGAACGCGCACGTCGTCCTCTCGGCCCCCGACCCCGCCCCCGACCGTGACCGCGACCGCGTTCCGGAGCCCGCTTCCGCAGCGACGCCGGTGCCGCCGCTGGCCGTCATCGGCATGGGCGCGCACTTCGGTTCGTTCACCACGCTGGACGCCTTCGAGCGCGCCGGGTACGAGGGCCTGGACGCCGTGCGCGCGCTGCCCGGACAGCGGTGGCGCGGCTTCGAGGACGTCGAGGGCGGCCCCCTCGCCCGGGCCGGGCTCGCCGGCGAGCACGCGCCGAGGGCCGCGTACGTCGAGGAGTTCGAGGTCGACGCGACCTCGTACAAGATCCCGCCCAAGGACCTCGACCACTTCAACCAGCAGCACCTGCTGATGATGCGCGTCGCCGAGGAGGCGCTGCGCGACGCCGGGTACGAGCGGCCGCGCCCCGGCACCGGCGGGGACGCCGGGCCGCGCCGGGTCGCCGTCGTCGTCGGCATGGAGATGGAACCGAGCGCGCACGGCCACGGTTCACGCTACGAACTGGGCCGCAAGCTCGCCGACTGGTGCGCGCAGGCCGGCGTGGAGCCCACCCCCGGGCAACTGGCCGAGCTCACCCGGGCCGCCCGCAACGGCGTCCACGACTCCATCGAGCCCAACGAGGTGCTCAGTTACATCGGCAACATCATGGCCAGCCGGGTCTCCTCGCTGTGGAACCTGACCGGCCCCTCCTTCACCCTCTCCTCCGACAGTTCGGTGGGCGTCGACGCCCTCGACGTCGCCCGGTTGCTGCTGCTCGACCCGACCGTCGAGGCCGTCCTCGTCGGCGCCGTCGACCTCGCGGCCGGGCCCGAGAACACCCTCGCCCGCGAACTGCTGGAGCCCGGCTCGGTCCGGGACGGGCTGCGCGTCCTCGGCGAGGGTGCCGGGGCCGTCGTCGTCACCCGGCCCGCGTCGGTGCCGCCGGGACGGACCGTGTACGCCACGGTGGAGGCCGTCGCCGTCCACCACCGCGGGGACGTAACCCCCGGGGCCCGCCCCGAACTGGTCGCCCGCGCCGCCGAGGACGCGCTGGCCGCCGCCGGGCTCACCCCGGCCGACGTCGAACTCGTCGAGGCGGGCGCCGCTACCGCCGCCGAACGCGAGGGCCTGGCCCGGGTCTGGACCCGTGACCGGGCCGGCGGCGAGCTGCGCACCGCGTTGTCCGCAGTCCACGCCTGCGTCGGCGACACCGGCTGCGCCTCCGCGCTCGCCTCCGTCATCCGGGCCGCGCTGTGCCTGCACCACGCCTACTTCCCGGTCGCCCCGGGCGGCGGAGCCGTCCCTCCGGACGGCTCCGCCTTCTTCCTCCCCGCCGACTCCCGCCCCTGGCTGCGGGCCCGGCGCGACGGACGGCGCGCGGCGTCGGTGAGCGTCACCGGCACGGCGGGCAGCCACGGCCACGTCGTCCTGGCAGGTGCCATGGTGCGCGGCGAGGTCGCCGAGACCGACTGGGCGCGCTCCGGCGGCGGCCTCGTCGTGCCCGTCGGCGCCGACGACATCGAGGGGCTGCTGCGACGGCTCGGCGAGCTGCGGGCGGCACTCGACGGGGACTGGGCGGCCCTCGCCGAGGACCGCCCCGCCCGGCTCAAGGCCGTCCTCGTCGCCGACGACACCGCCGGGCTCGCCCGGCAGATCGACCAGGCCGTCAAGGACCTGCCGCAGGTGTGGCGGTCGGGCGGGGAGTGGACCTCGCCCTCCGGCAGCCACTTCACCTCCCGGCCGATCGGCACCGGCGGCAGTGCGAAGGTGGCCCTGGTCTTCCCCGGCGCCTTCAACTCCTACCTGGGCCTGGGCCGTTCCCTCTTCCGTGCCTTCCCCGGGCTGCTGCCCCGGTTCGAGGCGCAGGCCGAACTCCCGGCGGAGCTCCTGCGCAGCGCCGCCCTCTACCCGCGTTCCCGTGAGCCCCTCGGACGGCGCGAACTGATGCGCCGGGAGGGCGAACTCGTCGAGGACATCCCCCTGATGCTGGCCGCCGGCACCAGCTACGCGCTGCTGTCGACGGACCTGGTGCGGGAGGTCCTGGGCGTGCCCGTGCAGGGGGCGTTCGGCTACAGCCTCGGGGAGAGCAGCATGCTCTTCGCCACCGGCGGCTGGATCAAGAGCGCCCGCGGGGACGCGAAGATCAGCGCCTCGCCGCTCTTCGACGACATGCTGCGCGGACCCAAGCGCACGGTGCGCGAGCTGTGGGGACTCGGCGACGACGTCCCGGACGCGCGGGTGTGGGCCACGCATGTGCTGCTCGCCACGGCCGACGACGTACGGGCGGCCGTCGAGCGCTTCGACCGGGTCTTCATCACCCACGTCAACACCCCGCAGGAGGTCGTGGTCGCCGGCGACCCCGGCCAGTGCGCCGAGCTCGTCGCCGCACTGGACTGCCGCAGCGCCCGCTCCCCGGCCAACCACGTCATGCACTGCCCGGTCGTCGACGGCGTCCTCGGCGAACTCGCCGACCTCAACCGCTACCCGACCGGCGACGTCGGCGGCCTGACGCTCTACAGCAGCCGGCACTACGCGCCCGTGACCGGCCTCGACCCGGACGCCGTCGCCGCGAACATCGCCGTCACGCTGCGGGAGACGGTCGACTTCCCGCGGCTGGTGCGGCGGGCGTACGCGGACGGGTTCCGCTGCTTCATCGAGGTCGGACCGAGCAGTACGTGCGCCCGCTGGATCCACGAGACGCTCGGCGACGAGCCGCACGTGGCGGTCTCCGTCGACCGGCGCGGGGCACGCGGCGCCGGCGACATCGCCCGCCTCGTGGCCCGACTGGCCTCCCACGGCGTCCCGGTCGACCTCGGCGCGTTCGCGACCCCGGCGTCCGTCTCCGCGTCCGCCGCCC
>NZ_JARAVK010000122.1:0-28066 GCF_033792765.1 Streptomyces sp. PA03-6a
CGGCGGCGGGGTGCGGCGGTAGGTGGTCTTCCACGAGGATGAGGATGGGGAGTCACCATTCTGCGTAAGCCCCTGCGCGTGGGCTTGCCTAGGTAGACCCTCGGGTATACTATGGACGTCAGGAACCTTTCGCGTCCGTTCTACACCGGTCTGGCCCCTCCCCCCCGTAGTCGGACTCGGGGGGGGAGGAGCCAGACCGGGTTAGCACGGTCGCGAACGATCCGTGACTTCCATGGTGTACCCGAAGGCCTTCTCAGGCAAACCCACGCGCAGGAGCTTACGCCGAATGGTGGGTCCCTATGCTCATCCTCGTGGAAAACCACCTGCCGCCGCGCACCGCCGCGTTCTTCGATCTCGACAAGACGGTGATCGCCAAGTCGAGCACCTTGGCGTTCAGCAGGCCGTTCTACCAAGGCGGCCTCATCAACCGCCGCGCCGTGCTGCGGACCGCGTACGCCCAGTTCGTGTATCTGCTCGGCGGCGCCGACCACGACCAGATGGAGGGGATGCGAAAGTACCTCTCCGACATGTGCCGTGGCTGGAATGTGCAGCAGGTGCGGGAGATCGTGGCCGAGACCCTCCACGACCTCATCGACCCGATCATCTACGACGAGGCCGCCTCCCTCATCGAGGAGCACCACCTGGCCGGCCGCGACGTCGTCATCGTCAGCGCCTCGGGCGCCGAGGTCGTGGAGCCCATCGGCGGGATGCTCGGCGCCGACCACGTCATCGCCACCCGGATGGCGGTCCAGGACGGCTGCTACACCGGCCGGATCGAGCACTACGTCTACGGGCCGGCCAAGGCACGGGCCATCACCGAGCTCGCCGCCGTCGAGGGCTACGACCTCAAGCGCTCCTTCGCCTACAGCGATTCGGTGACCGACGTCCCGATGCTTGAGTCGGTCGGCCACCCGTACGCGGTCAACCCCGACCGCGGGCTGCGCCGGGAGGCGGCGTCACGCGAATGGCCGGTGCTCACTTTCAGCCGTCCCGTCCGCCTGCACCAGCGCGTGCCCGCGCTGACGATGCCCTCGGGGCCCGTGCTGGCGCTGGCCGCGGTCGGCGCGGCCGCCGCCACGGCGGGACTCGTCTGGTACGCGGCCCGTCGGCGCAGGCCCGTCCTGTCCTGATACGCACCTGTGCGCGCCCTTCGGGGAGATCCTGCTGATCAGACCCCGTATGCAAAGAACTGCGGCGAGGGGTTCCAGTTCTCCCGAAGGTGCAGTAGAAAGGTTGTACGGCCCGCGTGACCACGGACTTCCGCGAGGAACCCCGTCGAATCAGGCCCCACGGACCGAGCATGACAGCTGGGAACCCACGCGACGCAGACCCGCTGACCGGGTCGGCCGCACCAGGTGACGGGCAAAGCTCCCGACCTGATGGGCAAATATCGTGCACGCCTGGTAATCCAACGGTCATGCCAGCGGCGGCACCTCCGCGGTGCCGCCGCAACCTTGTGCGCGTGACCTTGTACGCGTGGACCTCGTGGCCCGCGCCCCGGGCAGTCCCTACGCGGCGCCGCGCTGCAGGGCCTCGCAGACCGCCACGCTCTCCCGTACGCCCAGGCCCACGGCCTTCCCGCAGTGCGAGATCCAGGCCGCCATGCCCGCGGGCGTGCCGGAGACGTAGCCCCGCAGCGCCTTCAGGTACTCCGCGCGCCCGAGTTCGGCGTGCCCGACCTCGGCCGGGCAGATGGACTTGGGGTCCAGACCGCTCCCGACGAGGACGACGCGCTGCGCGGCCCGCGCCACGATGCCGTTGTACGAGCCGAACGGCCGCAGGCACAGCAGCTCGCCGTGCACGACTGCGGCGACGACCAGCGCCGGCGCCTCGCTGCCGGACAGCAGCAGGTCGGCGAGTCCGTCGAGCCGTGCGACGACCTCCGCGGGTTCGGGCAGCGGGAACTCGGCGACGTCCAGCAGCGGCTCCTCGACCTTCTCGCCGGTCTGCCGCGGCCGGCCGACCGTCTCGTCCGGTGAGGTGCCGCCGGCCGCGACCAGGTGCAGCCTCGCCAGCGCCTGCAGCGGCGACTGCCGCCAGACGGAGAGCAACTGGCCGGACTCGGCGGTGAGCCGCAGCGCGGCGCCCACCGCGCGCGACTCGTCGTCGGAGGAGAAGTCGCTGCGCCTGCGCACCTCTTCCAGCGCCCAGTCGGCACCGGCGAGCGCCGCGGAACCGCGGGCGCCGCGCAGCGCCGCCTCCGAGGACACCTCGTCGGAGCGGCGGCGCATCACCCGGTGGCCGTAGACCTGGTCCACGGCCTTCCGTACGGAGTCCACCGACTCGGCGACACCGGGGAGCGAACCGAGGACGGCGAGCGGATCAGCTGTCGTACCCATAGCCACGACCCTACGCACCCCCGGCGGCGCCCCGGTGGGCGAGTGGGCATCGTCACGCGGGCCGGCACCCCCTCGCCGTGCCGGACGGAGGGGCCGGACGGGACCCGGATCTCCACCGACGGGTGAACTCCCGCGGCAAAAACCGCAGGAGACGTGCGCCGTCACTACGCTTAACGAACATGAAGATCGCTTTCGTCGGAAAGGGCGGCAGCGGCAAGACCACGCTGTCCTCCCTCTTCATCCGCCACCTGGCCGCCGCCCGCGTCCCCGTCGTCGCCGTCGACGCCGACATCAACCAGCACCTCGGCCCGGCGCTCGGCCTCGACGAGGAGGAGGCCGCCGCCCTTCCGGCGATGGGCGCCCACCTCCCGGAGATCAAGGAGTACCTGCGCGGCGCCAACCCGCGGATCGCGTCCGCGGAGACGATGATCAAGACCACACCGCCCGGCGAGGGCTCGCGCCTGCTGCGGATCGGCGAGGACAACCCGGTCTACGCCGCCTGCGCCCGGCCCGTCGCCCTCGACGGCGGCGAGGCGCGGCTGATGGTCACCGGCCCCTTCGCCGAGTCCGACCTGGGGGTGGCCTGCTACCACTCGAAGGTCGGGGCGGTGGAGCTGTTCCTCAACCATCTGGTCGACGGCCGCGGCGAGTACGTCGTCGTCGACATGACGGCCGGCAGCGACTGCTTCGCCTCCGGCATGTTCACCCGCTTCGACATGACCTTCCTGGTCGCCGAGCCGACCCGGAAGGGCGTGGCGGTCTACCGCCAGTACAAGGAGTACGCCCGGGACTTCGGGGTCGCCCTGCACGTCGTCGGCAACAAGGTGCAGGGCCCGGACGACGTGGACTTCCTGCGCTCGCATGTGGGGGACGACCTGCTGGTCACCGCCCGACACTCGGACTGGGTCCGCGCCATGGAGAAGGGCCGCCCGCCACGCTTCGGGGAACTGGAGGAGTCCAACCGCGCCGCGCTGCGGTCGATGCACGACGCCGCGGACGCCGCGTACGAGCGGCGGGACTGGGAGCGCTACACCCGCCAGATGGTCCACTTCCACCTCAAGAACGCGGAGAGCTGGGGCAACGCGCGGACCGGCGCGGACCTCGCCTCCCAGGTCGATCCGGGCTTCGTCCTGGGCGAACGGTTCACCCTCACCGGGTAATCGTTCGCCCGTTCGGGCGAATCCTCATCCACGGACCCTTTGTCTGCATTACTCTCCATTTACCGACTCTTGAGAGTAATCAAGCAATCACATTCCGTGACTTTCAAGGCCGAGAGCACCCGCCGCACCAGCCGTGACCACGACCGCGTACGCGCACCAGCCGGACGCAGCCGCGCCGCCCCGGAGGAGACGGGAACATGCAGCCCACGCCAGAACCACAGACGCAGCAGTCGCAGGTACCGCCGCAGGACCTGCCACCGCCACCGCCCCGCGCCGACGACGGGACCGCCGCCTGGCGGCACGATCTGTCGGCCTCGATCACCGTCTTCCTGATCGCCGTCCCGCTGTCGCTGGGCATCGCCCTGGCCACCGGCGCCCCGCTGCAGTCGGGGCTGATCGCCGCCGCGGTCGGCGGCATCGTCGCGGGACTGATGGGCGGTGCGCCGCTCCAGGTCAGCGGAGCCGCCACCAGCCTGGTGGTGGTCACCGCCGAGCTCGTCCAGCGCTACGGCTGGCGCACCACGTGCGCCATCACGGTGCTGGCCGGGCTCGCCCAACTCGTCCTGGGCGCCCTGCGGGTGGCCCGGGCGGCACTCGCCGTCAGCCCGGCGATCGTGCACGGCATGCTGGCGGGCATCGGCGCCGCCATCGCGCTCGCCCAGCTCCATGTCGTGCTCGGCGCACGCCCGGACAGCTCGGCGCTCACCAACCTGGCCGCCCTGCCGCAGCAGTTGTCGTCCCCGCATCCGGGTGCGCTGCTGATCGCGGCGGTGACGGTGACCGTGCTGGTCGGCTGGCCGCGCCTGCCCGGGCGGGCCGGCAAGGCGCTGCGCACGGTCCCCGCACCGCTCGCCGCCATCGCGGCAGCGACCGCCGTCGGCGTGCCCATCGTGGTGCCGCGGGTCGACCTGCCCGCCTGGCACACGGTGGCCCTCCCCGGGCTGCCGCACGGGCCGGTGCTCGGCATCGCCGCCGCCGTCCTGACCGTCACCCTGGTCGCGAGCATGGAGTCGCTGCTGTCGGCGGTGGCGATCGACAAGCTGCGCTCCGGACGCGGGGCGCCCGGGGACACCGTCCCGGCCCGCCTCAACCGGGAGCTGCTCGGGCAGGGCGCGTCCAACGTCGTCTCGGGCCTGCTCGGCGGGCTGCCGGTGGCCGGCGGCGCGATCCGCGGCTCGGCGAACGTGGCCGCGGGCGCGCGGACGCGCCGGGCCACGGCGCTGCACGGGGTGTGGGTGCTGCTGTGCGCCGGGCTGCTGGCGGGGCTGCTGGAGCACATCCCGCTCGCCGCCCTCGCCGCCCTGGTCATGGTGGTCGGGCTGAAGATGCTCAGCTTCGCGCACATCAGGCACGTGCACCGGCACCGGGAGTTCCCGGTCTACGCGGCGACGCTCGGCGCGGTGCTGCTGCTCGGCGTGCTGGAGGGGGTCCTGGCCGGCATCGCCGTGGCCGTCTTCCTGTCGCTGCGCCGGCTGACGCACACCCGGATCACGGTGGCGGAGGAGTCCGGCGTCCACCAGGTGCACGTACGCGGGCAGTTGACCTTCCTCGCGGTGCCCCGGCTGACCCGGGCCCTGGCGGAGGTGCCGGACGGTGCCAGCGCCGTGATCACCCTGGACGGCTCCTTCATGGACCACGCGGCGTACGAGTCGCTGCAGCACTGGTGCGAGGGTCACCGGGCGCGGGGCGGCTGGGCGACCCTCACGGGCCGGTCGGGCACGCCGATCACGGTCCCGTCGAGCGCGCACGCCTGCCGCCCCTGGACGCCGTGGCGCAACCACCACTGCACCAAACCGGGTACGGAGGCGGGTGCCGCCGGGCAGCTGGTGGGCGGGCTCAGCGCCTTCCAGCGCAACACGGCACCACTGGTCAGGGACGAGCTGGCGCGGCTCGCCCGCGAGGGGCAGCGGCCCACCCAGCTCTTCCTCACCTGCGCCGACTCCCGCCTGGTCACCAGCATGATCACCTCGAGCGGGCCCGGTGACCTGTTCACCGTGCGCAACGTGGGCAACCTGATGCCGCCGCCCGGCGCCGACGCCTCCTGCGACTCGGTGGGCGCCGCCATCGAGTACGCGGTGGAGGTGCTGGAGGTCGGCAGCATCACCGTGTGCGGGCACTCAGGGTGCGGCGCCATGCAGGCGCTGCTGGGCGGGGCGGGCCACGAGCCGGGGGCGCAGACCCCGCTGGCCCGCTGGCTCCGGCACGGCCGCCCGAGCCTCGCCCGGATGGAGCGGACCGGCCGGCCCGGACGCGGCGAGGTCGCCCTCGCCGACCGCCCGGTGGCCGACGACCTCGAACGGCTCTGCCTCGTCAACGTGGTGCAGCAGCTGGACCACCTGATGGCCCATGCCTGCGTCGCCCGCCGGGTGGCCGAGGGATCGCTCCAGCTGCACGGCATGTACTTCCACGTCGCCGAGGCCCAGGCCTACGTCCTCGACACCGGCACCGGCACGTTCGCCGCCGTACGGCCGGAGGTGCTCGACACCGTCTGAGCGGCCCGCCCGCACCGGGCGGCCCGCGCGTCCCGGCCCGCCGCGCACCTGCCGGCGGGCCGGACCCGTGTGCGGGTGCTCCACCCTGACAGGTCTAAACCAATTTTTGGCGCGAGCCCTTGTCATCCCGCCCCTCCGGCTGGTGAGCTATGGCCTGGGACGCAAAAGGACACCCTGCGAAGGAGCACGGCGTGAGCAACGAGAGCCTGGCCAACCTTTTGAAGGAGGAGCGCCGGTTCGCTCCGCCCGCTGAGCTGGCGGCCGGTGCCAATGTGACCGCGGAGGCCTACCAGCAGGCCGGTGACGACCGACTGGGCTTCTGGGCGGCGCAGGCCCGCCGGCTGACCTGGGCGAAGGAGCCGACCGAGACCCTGGACTGGTCCAACCCGCCGTTCGCGAAGTGGTTCGCCGACGGCACCCTGAACGTCGCCTACAACTGCGTCGACCGGCACGTCGAGGCCGGCAACGGCGACCGGGTGGCGCTCCATTTCGAGGGCGAGCCCGGTGACGGCCGGGCCATCACCTACGCCGAACTCAAGGACGAGGTGAGCCGTGCCGCGAACGCCCTGACCGAGCTGGGCGTGACGGCCGGCGACCGGGTCGCGATCTACATGCCCATGATCCCCGAGACCGTCGTGGCGATGCTGGCCTGCGCCCGCGTCGGCGCCGCGCACTCGGTGGTCTTCGGCGGCTTCTCGGCCGACGCGCTGGCCGCCCGCATCGCCGACGCAGACGCGAAGCTGGTCATCACCGCCGACGGCGGCTACCGCCGCGGCAAGCCGTCCGCGCTCAAGCCCGCCGTGGACGACGCCGTGGCGCGCTCCGCCGGCGTGGGCAAGGTGCTCGTCGTGCGCCGCACCGGCCAGGAGGTCGCCTGGACCGAGGGCCGCGACGTGTGGTGGCACGAGATCGTCGAGCGGCAGTCCGCGGAGCACACCCCGGAGGCCTTCGAGGCCGAGCACCCGCTCTTCATCCTCTACACCTCCGGCACCACCGGTAAGCCCAAGGGCATCCTGCACACCTCGGGCGGCTACCTGACGCAGGCCGCCTACACCCACCACGCGGTCTTCGACCTGAAGCCGGAGACCGACGTCTACTGGTGCACCGCCGACGTCGGCTGGGTCACCGGCCACTCGTACATCGTCTACGGCCCGCTGGCCAACGGCGCCACCCAGGTGCTGTACGAGGGCACCCCGGACACCCCGCACCAGGGCCGCTTCTGGGAGATCGTCCAGAAGTACGGGGTCACCATCCTCTACACCGCCCCCACGGCGATCCGCACCTTCATGAAGTGGGGCGACGACATCCCCGCCAAGTTCGACCTGTCCTCGCTGCGCGTCCTGGGCAGCGTCGGCGAGCCGATCAACCCCGAGGCGTGGATCTGGTACCGCGAGCACATCGGCGGCGGCCGCTGCCCGATCGTGGACACCTGGTGGCAGACCGAGACCGGCGCCATGATGATCTCCCCGCTGCCCGGCGTGACGGAGACCAAGCCCGGCTCCGCGCAGCGTGCGCTGCCCGGCATCTGCGCCACCGTCGTGGACGACGAGGCCAACGAGGTGCCCAACGGCTCCGGCGGCTACCTCGTCCTCACCGAGCCGTGGCCGTCGATGCTCCGCACCATCTGGGGCGACGACCAGCGCTACCTCGACACCTACTGGTCCCGCTTCGAGGGCCGCTACTTCGCCGGCGACGGCGCCAAGAAGGACGAGGACGGCGACATCTGGCTGCTCGGCCGGGTGGACGACGTCATGCTCGTCTCGGGCCACAACATCTCCACCACCGAGGTCGAGTCGGCCCTCGTCTCGCACCCGAAGGTCGCCGAGGCGGCCGTGGTCGGCGCCGCCGACGCCACCACCGGCCAGGCCATCGTCGCCTTCGTGATCCTGCGCGGCACCGCCGCGGCCGAGGACGGCGACGAACTGATCGCCGCGCTGCGCGACCACGTCGCCAAGACGCTCGGCCCGATCGCCAAGCCGAAGCGGATCCTGACGGTGGCCGAGCTGCCGAAGACCCGTTCCGGCAAGATCATGCGCCGTCTGCTGCGCGACGTCGCCGAGAACCGGGAACTGGGGGACGTGACCACCCTGACGGACTCCACGGTCATGGACCTCATCCAGACCAAGCTCCCGAGCGCCGCGAGCGAGGACTGACCGGTCCCCGTCACCGCACCGAAGAGGCCCCCGCGGGGGCCTCTTCGCCGTTCCCCGGGGGTGCCGGGCCCTGCGACGCCCGGCGATTGTCCGTAATGTGAAAAACGCCGGAGGCTCCCGCGCCGACCCGATAAGCTGCCGGGCGCGTAAGAAACGCGACAGTGGATCGGGGCGTGCCGGGAAGTCTGGTCGGCAAGGTGATCAGCCATGCCGAGCCCGACCGGAGGTCCACCCCCCGTGACCGCGACCAACCGCCGCCGTTCGGTCTTCCTGGGCCGGATGTCCCTCCCCGAACGGAAGTACGTCGCCGACGCGCTGCGGACGGAGACCGTGGGCGGCGTGATCCTGCTCCTGGCCGCCGTCGTCGCGCTGGTCTGGGCGAACACCCCACTGAGCGCCTCGTACCGGTCCACCGTCGCTTTCAGCTTCGGGCCCGGGGCGCTGCACCTGGACCTGTCGGTGGGGCACTGGGCCGCGGACGGGCTGCTGACGGTCTTCTTCTTCGTCGCCGGCATCGAACTCAAGCGGGAACTGGTCACGGGCGAGCTGCGCCGTCCGTCGGCGGCGGCGCTCCCCGTCGTCGCCGCGATCTGCGGCATGGCCGTGCCCGCGGCCGTGTACGCGGTGGTCAACGCCACGGGTGGCGGCTCCCTGCAGGGCTGGGCGGTGCCGATGGCGACCGACATCGCGTTCGCCCTGGCGGTACTGGCCGTGCTCGGCACCGCGCTGCCGTCCGCACTGCGCGCGTTCCTGCTGACGCTGGCGGTCGTCGACGACCTCTTCGCGATCCTGGTCATCGCGGTCTTCTTCACCTCGGGCATCAACCTCGTCGCGCTGGCCCTGGCCCTCGCCGGGCTCGTGCTGTTCCGGGTGCTGCTGCGCTGCGAGGTGCACGGCTGGTACGTGTACGTGCCGCTCGCCCTGGTCAACTGGGCGCTGATGCACGCCAGCGGGGTGCACGCCACGATCGCGGGCGTCGCGATGGGCCTGATGCTGCGCTGCCACCGGCGCGAGGGCGAGGAGCAGTCCCCCGGAGAGCGGATCGAGCACCTCGTACGGCCGCTCTCGGCCGGGATCGCGGTGCCGCTCTTCGCGCTCTTCTCCGCCGGGGTGCCGATCGCCGGCGGCACGCTCGCGGAGGTGTTCGGCCGCCCCGAGACGCTGGGCGTGGTGCTGGGACTGGTCGTCGGCAAGGCGGTCGGGGTGTTCGGCGGCACATGGCTGGCGGCGCGCTTCACCCGCGCGGAGCTCAACCGCGACCTGGCCTGGGCCGACGTCCTGGCCGTCGCCACGCTCGCCGGGATCGGCTTCACGGTCTCCCTGCTCATCGGCGAGCTGGCCTTCGAGGGCGACCAGGTGCTGACCGAGGAGGTCAAGGCGGCCGTCCTGGTCGGCTCGTTCACCTCGGCTGTGCTCGCCGCGGTGCTGCTCAAGCTCCGCAACGACAAGTACCGCCGCATCTGCGAGGACGAGGAGCGCGACGAGGACCGGGACGGCGTGCCGGACGTCTACGAGTGGGCGGACCCCGAGTTCCACCTGCGCATGGCCGCGATCCACGAGGCGAAGGCCGCCGAGCACCGCAGGCTGGCGGAAGTGGCGCGCTCCGGGGACACCGGCGAGGATGAGTCGGGCATGATCAGGGGGTAACCCGAATGCCCCGTATGACGACTGACGCACCATGACGACGACGGAGGACTCGATGAGCCCAGCGGACGAGCCCGTGAACGTGGGGGTGACCGTGAGCCCGAACGGAAACCGCAGCCTCGGCCATCTCTTCGCCTCGGCGACGGCGGACCTGTCCGAACTGGTCCACGAGGAGATCGCCCTGGCCAAGGCCGAGCTGCGGCAGGACGTGAAGCGCGCCGGCATCGGCGGCGGCGCGGTGGGCGCCGCCGGCATCCTGGCCCTCTTCTCGCTGCCGGTGCTCAGCTTCGCGGCGGCGTACGGCATCCACAACCTGGGGCTCGGCCTCGCCTGGTCGTTCCTCATCGTCGGTGCGGCGTACCTGGTGCTGGCCGGTCTGCTGGGCCTGATGGCCCGCTCGAAGTTCAAGAAGATCAAGAAGCCGGAGCGCAGCATCGCCTCGGCGAAGGAGACCGCGGCGGTGCTGCAGGGCGTCAAGCCGCACCCCCGGAGCGCCCCCTCCGGCACGACGGGGGCCACGGTGGAGGCCAAGGTGTGACACGCTCGGGGCATGACGGTCGCTGATAGTTCCCCGGTGGTGCGCATCGACGGGCCCTGGACCCACCGGGACGTCGCCGCCAACGGTGCCCGCTTCCACATCGCCGAGCTCGGCGACGGCCCCCTGGTGCTGCTGCTGCACGGTTTCCCGCAGTTCTGGTGGACCTGGCGGCACCAGCTGACCGCGCTGGCCGACGCGGGCTTCCGCGCGGTCGCGATGGACCTGCGCGGGGTGGGCGGCAGCGACCGCACACCGCGCGGCTACGACCCCGCGAACCTGGCGCTCGACGTCACCGGCGTGATCCGCTCGCTCGGCGAGCCGGACGCCGCGCTGGTCGGGCACGACCTCGGCGGATACCTGGCCTGGACGGCGGCCGCGATGCGGCCCAAGCTCGTCCGGCGACTCGCGGTGTGCTCCATGCCGCACCCGCGGCGCTGGCGCTCGGCGATGCTGACGGACCTGCGGCACAGCGCGGCCGGCGGCTACGTGTGGGGGTTCCAGCGCCCGTTCGTCCCGGAGCGGCAGCTGGTCGCGGACGACGCGGCGCTGGTGGGACGGCTGCTGCGGGACTGGTCGGGGCCCCGGCTGCCGGAGGACGGGACGGTCGACGCCTACCGCCGGGCGATGCTCATCCCGTCGACGGCGCACTGCTCGATAGAGCCCTACCGCTGGATGGTGCGCTCGCTGGCCCGGGTGGACGGCTTCCAGTTCAACCGCCGCATGAAGCGTCCGGTGCGGGTGCCCACGCTGCACCTGCACGGCTCGCTCGACCCGGCGATGCGCTCCCGGCACGCCGCGGGCAGCGGGGAGTACGTCGAGGCGCCGTACCGCTGGCGGCTCTTCGAAGGGCTGGGGCACTTCCCCCACGAGGAGGATCCGGCGGTGTTCTCGGCCGAGCTGGTCAACTGGCTCAAGGACCCGGAACCGGACCGTTAATCCAGTATGACGATCGGCCAAATGCCGGGCGCATAGGCCAACTGATGGAGCGCCAGGCGGTTACCGACCATGGACCCCGGGCAGACAGCTCGGTATGGGCTGGACGCACGACTACCGTTACGTGTCACGCGACCGCCGCGCCAACGGAGCGCGGGTCACCACCGGGACGCAGGCCCCGGACCATCGGTCCGGAGGCTCCCGCCTCGGCATTCCCCACATCCTCAGGCGCCGCGCCCGCTGGGTGGGCGCCCGGCTGAGGCATACCCGCAGCGACTGACCGCCCGGCCCCTCGCCGACCGGCCCGCTCCCCCGGAGGCCCTACAGGGCACAGCCCTGGGTGTCGACCTGCCGGTTCGCCGTACGCCCGGCCTGGACGTCCGGCTGGACCTCGTCCGCCGTCAGGGCGTAGCCGGTGTCCGCGTCGTCGAGGGACTTGGCGAACACCACGCCGTAGACCCGCCCCTCGGGGGTGAGCAGCGGTCCGCCGGAGTTGCCCTGGCGGACGAGCGTGTACAGCGAGTAGACGTCGCGCTCGACGGTGCCCCGGTGGTAGATGTCCGGGCCCGAGGCGGGGATGCGGCCGCGTACCCGGGCGGCACGCACGTCGAAGCCGCCGTTCTCCGGGAAGCCGGCGACGATGGCGTCGCCCCGTGACCCGGCGTCGGTGGTGCTGAAGGACAACGCGGGCGCGTCCAGGGACGGTACGTCGATGACGGCGATGTCGCGCTGCCAGTCGTAGAGCACGACCTTGCCGTCGTACACCCGGCCCTCGCCGCCGATCTGCACGGTCGGGTTGTCGACGCCGCCGACGACGTGGGCGTTGGTCATCACCCGGTGCGGCGCGAAGACGAAGCCGGTGCCCTCCAGCACCTTGCCGCAGCTCGGTGCGGTGCCGACGACCTTGACGATGCTGCGCCGCGCGCGGCCGACGACCGCGCTGTCGGCGAGCGCCGGGTCGGGGGCGGGGACGGCGGTGATCGGCTCGTTGCCGAACGGCGAGAAGACCTGCGGCAGTCCGTTCTGCGCGAGCACCGAACTGAAGTCGGCGAACCAGTTGTTGGCCTCGCGCGGCACGACCTGCGCCACCCCCAGCAGCACCCGGGAGGAGCGGACCTCACGACCGAGGCTGGGCAGCGTGGTCGTGGTGGCGAGCGCGGAGCCGATGAGCCAGGCGACCAGCAGCATCGCCAGGACGTTCACCAGGGCGCCGCCAATGGCGTCGATCGCCCGCGCCGGTGACCAGCTGACGTGCGTACGGACCTTGTTGCCGAGGTGCGTGGTGAAGGCCTGGCCCACCGACGCGCACACGATGATCAGGACCACCGCGGCGACGACCGCCACCGTGCCGGGCTGCGCGTTGTCGGTGACCGCGTTCCAGATCGCGGGCAGCACGTAGACCGCGACGAGACCACCGCCGAGGAACCCGACCACCGACATCACGCCGACGATGAATCCCTGGCGGTAGCCCACGATCGCGAACCACACGGCGGCCAGCAGCAGCACGATGTCCAGCACATTCACCCGGACACCGTCTCATGGAGGATCAACCCAGCGGGACCGTCTTTGCACGATCCCAGGGTCGTTCCCAGCCCGCGTGGTGGAGGATCCGGTCGATCAGGCCCGCGGTGAAACCCCACACCAGGGCGTCCCGCACCAGGAACGCGGGCCCCTGGAAGCCGCTGGGATGCGTCACCATGGCCCGGTTGGCGGGATCGGTGAGATCCGCCACGGGGACGGTGAACACCCGTGCGGTCTCGGCCAGGTCGACCGCTCCCACCGGCGACGGCGTACGCCACCAGCCGAGGACCGGCGTCACGACGAAGTCGCTCACCGGGATGTAGAGCCGCGGGAGCACCCCGAAGACCTGCACCCCCGACGGGTCGAGGCCGGTCTCCTCCCAGGCCTCGCGCAGCGCGGCCCGCAACGGCCCCTCGCCCTCCGGGTCGCCGTCCTCCGGGTCGAGCGCGCCGCCCGGGAAGGAGGGCTGTCCCGCGTGCGAGCGCAGCGAGGCCGCCCGCTCCATCAGGAGCAGCTCGGGCCCCTCGGCCCCCGCGCCGAGGAGGATGAGGACGGCGGAGGGACGGCCGCCGCTCGGCGGCGGCAGGAAGCGGCTGAGCTGCTCGGGCCGTACGCCGTCGACCGCGCGGACCACCGGGCCGAGCCAGGACGGCAGCCCCTCGCGGTCGACCGTGACGGACTCGATGTCGGGTCGTGCCTGCGTCACTCCACCTCCAGCGGCGGCGCCGCCGTGCCCGGGAATCCCGGCGGCGGCTTGAGCCGCTGCCCCGGGCCACCGCCCATCTCGTACTTCAGCAGCTTCTTCGCCTTCTCCGGATCCGTCTCGCCCTCGCCGTACGACGGGCACAGCGGCGCGATCGGGCAGACGCCGCAGGCGGGGCGGCGGGCGTGGCAGATGCGGCGGCCGTGGAAGATCAGCCGGTGCGAGAGCATCGTCCACTCGCTCTTCGGGAAGATCGCCATGACGTCCTGCTCGATCTTCTCCGGCTCCTTCGCATCGGTCCAGCCGAAACGGTGGACCAGCCGCTGGAAGTGGGTGTCCACGGTGAGGCCGGGGACGCCGAAGGCGTTGCCGAGCACCACGTTGGCCGTCTTGCGGCCCACGCCGGGCAGCGTGACCAGGTCCTCCAGCCGGCCGGGCACCTCGCCGCCGAAGGTGTCACGGAGCGCCGCCGACAGGCCGAGCAGCGCCCGCGCCTTGGCGCGGAAGAAGCCGGTGGGACGGAGGATCTGCTCCAGCTCCTCCGGGTCGGCGGCCGCCAGGTCCTCCGGCGCCGGGTACTTCGCGAACAGCGCGGGGGTGGTCTGGTTGACCCTCAGGTCGGTCGTCTGGGCCGAGAGCACCGTGGCGACGAGCAACTGGAAGGGGTTCTCGAAGTCGAGCTCGGGGTGGGCGTACGGGTACACCTCGGCGAGCTCGCGGTTGATCCGCCGGGCCCTGCGGACCATGGCGAGCCGCGACTCGGGCTTGCCGGACGCCCGCGCGCGGCCGCCGGGCGTCGCCCGGGCGGGCTGTTCGCTCACAGCGGAATCCGCGGCGGCGGTCACCCTCCTGGCCCCGCCACCCTGCCGTTTCTTCTGCGCACTTGGCGTATCGGACACCCGGCCAGCCTAAGCCTCACCACCGACAATCGCCCTGGAGAGCCGCGATCCGGCCCCCAAACGGACCCCCGGAGCACAATCACACGAGCACATAAGACAGACTTGTGATTGATCGCACTGTTTTTGCTGTCGGGCATGATGGGGACCGACCCAGCGATGTCGACAAGGAGAGAGCTCGTGGACGACGTTCTGCGGCGCGCACCGCTTTTCGCGGCGCTCGACGATGAGCAGGCCGCTGAACTGCGCGCCTCCATGACGGAGGTCACGCTCGCGCGTGGCGACTCGCTGTTCCACGAGGGGGAACCCGGGGACCGGCTGTACGTCGTCACCGAGGGCAAGGTGAAGCTGCACCGCACCTCCCCCGACGGCCGCGAGAACATGCTCGCCGTCGTCGGCCCCGGCGAGCTGATCGGTGAGCTGTCGCTCTTCGACCCCGGCCCGCGCACCGCCACCGCCACCGCGCTGACCGAGGTCAAGCTGCTCGGCCTCGGCCACGGCGACCTGCAGCCGTGGCTCAACGCCCGGCCCGAGGTCTCCACCGCGCTGCTGCGCGCCGTCGCCCGGCGCCTGCGCCGCACCAACGACGTCATGTCCGACCTGGTCTTCTCCGACGTCCCCGGCCGCGTCGCCAAGGCGCTGCTGGACCTGTCGCGCCGCTTCGGCGTGCAGTCCGAGGAGGGCATCCACGTCGTCCACGACCTCACGCAGGAGGAACTCGCCCAGCTGGTGGGCGCCTCCCGCGAGACCGTCAACAAGGCCCTCGCCGACTTCGCGGGCCGCGGCTGGCTGCGCCTGGAGGCGCGGGCGGTCATCCTGCTGGACGTCGAGCGGCTGGCGAAGCGCTCGCGCTGACGCCCGTACGCGGATGAAGGGGCGCCCACCCGGAGGTGGGCGCCCCTTCTTGCGTCTCCTTCAGCGGCCTTCAGCGGCCGCGGGGCGTGGGGGCGCCGGACGGCCACACCGGACGTCAGATCAGCCCGTGCTCCAGCAGGTAGTCCAGCTGCGCCCGCACCGACAGCTCGGCGGCCGGCCACAAGGCCCGGTCGACGTCCGCGTAGACGTGGGCGACGACCTCGGAGGGGGTCGCGAGGCCCCGCTCGACGGCCGTCTCGACCTGGGCGAGGCGGTGGGCGCGGTGGGCGAGGTAGAACTCGACCGCGCCACGGGCGTCGGCGAGGACCGGGCCGTGGCCGGGCAGGACGGTGGCGACGCCGTCGTGCATCGTGAGCGCCTGCAGCCGGCGCAGGGAGTCCAGGTAGTCACCCAGCCGCCCGTCGGGGTGGGCGACGACCGTGGTGCCACGGCCGAGGACGGTGTCGCCGGTGAGCACGGCCCGGTCGGCGGGCAGGTGGAAGGAGAGCGAGTCCGCGGTGTGCCCGGGGGTGGGGACGACGCGCAGTTCCAGGCCGCCGGTGGTGACGACGTCGCCCGCGGACAGGCCCTCCTCGCCCAGGCGCAGCGCCGGGTCCAGGGCGCGCACCGCCGTCCCCGTCAGCTCGGCGAAGCGGCCCGCGCCCTCGGCGTGGTCGGGGTGGCCGTGGGTGAGCAGGGTGAGGGCGATCCGCTTGCCGAGGGAGTGCGCGGTGGAGACCACGTTGTTCAGGTGGCCCTCGTCGAGCGGCCCCGGGTCGATGACGACGGCGAGCTCGGAGTCCGGCTCGGAGACGAGCCAGGTGTTCGTGCCGTCCAGCGTCATGGGCGAGGGGTTGGGCGCGAGCACGCACACCGCGCGGGCGGTCGCCCGGCCCCCGACCTCCGCGCGGGGCTTGCCGGGCTGAAGGGCCGAGGTCATTCGGCGGCTCCCATGCGCTTGGTGAATTCCTCGTGGCCGGGCCAGGTCAGCACGATCTCCTCGCCCACCAGCGTGGCCCGCGCCAGCACCGGGGTGAGGTCGCGCCCGTCCGCGGCGCCCGCCAGGGCCGCTGACGCCGAGTCGTACGGCAGCAGCTCCCGCAGCGTCGCGATCGTCGGCGGCAGCATGGTCATCTCGCCGCGGTCGTAGCCGTCCACGGCCTCGGCGGGCCGCAGCCACACCGTGCGGTCCGCCTCGCCCGACACGTCGCGGGTGCGCTGGCCGGGCGGGAGCGCGGTCACGAAGAACCACGTGTCGTACCGGCGCTCCTCGAACTCCGGGGTGATCCAGCGGGCCCACGGGCCGAGCAGGTCGGAGCGGAGCACCAGGGAACGGCGGGCGAGGAAGTCGGCGAAGGACAGCTCCCGCGAGACCAGGGCGCGCCGGTCGGCCTCCCAGTCCTCGCCGGTGGTGTCCGCGACGACGGACCCCTCGTCGGGCCCGGCCAGCAGCACGCCGGACTCCTCGAAGGTCTCGCGCACGGCCGCGCACACGATGGCCTGCGCGGCGGCGGGGTCCAGGCCCTCGCCCAGCCGGGCGGCCCAGGTCGGCGGCGGGGGCCCCGCCCAGGCCACCGGACGCTCGTCGCGCGGGTCCACACCGCCACCGGGATAGGCGTACGCGCCCGCGGCGAAGGCCATCGAGGCCCGGCGCCGCAGCATGTGCACGGCGGGGCCGCCGTCGCCGTCCCGCAGCAGCAGGACGGTCGCCGCACGGCGCGGCACGACGGGCTCCAGGGTGCCCGCGGTGAGGGCGCGGATGCGCTCGGGCCAGCTCGCCGGGAACCACTGGCCGTTCGTGGTGGTCATGTGGCGGATGCTATGCGCTTGCGCGGGGATGTTCGATAGGGCCCGGGCCGGGCGGGCCCGGGGCACCCCTCCGGTGGCCGGGGCACGGCGCCGCCGGAGGGGTCCGGGACGTCAGTCCTCGACCTCGACCTGGATCTCGACCTCGACCGGTGCGTCGAGCGGCAGGACGGCCACGCCGACGGCGCTGCGGGCGTGCACGCCCTTCTCGCCGAGGACCTCGCCGAGCAGCTCGCTCGCGCCGTTGACGACGGCCGGCTGCCCGGTGAAGTCGGGGGCGGAGGCGACGAAGCCGACGACCTTCACGACGCGCTTGACGCGGTCGAGGTCACCCACGACGGAGCGGACCGCGGCCAGGGCGTTGAGCGCGCAGGTGCGGGCGAGTTGCTTGGCCTCGTCCGCGGTGACCTCGGCACCGACCTTGCCGGTGCAGGTCAGCTTGCCCTCGACGAGCGGCAGCTGGCCCGAGGTGTGGACGTACGCGCCGGACCGGACGGCCGGGACGTACGCGGCGAGCGGGGCGGCCACCGCGGGGAGCTCCAGCCCCAGTTCCGCCAGCCGCTGCTCGACCGCGCTCACGCGTTCTTCTCCCGCTTGAAGTACGCCACCAGCTGCTCGGGGTTGTTCGGGCCCGGCACGACCTGGACGAGCTCCCAGCCGTCCTCGCCCCAGGTGTCCAGGATCTGCTTCGTCGCGTGCACCAGCAGCGGCACGGTCGCGTATTCCCACTTCGTCATGAGGGGACTGTAATGCCTGGCACAGCCCCGCCCCCGAGTAGCCCCGCCCTCGACTGGTTAGGCTCGCAGGTGTGAGGCTCCACATCGTGACGGGCAAGGGCGGTACCGGCAAGACGACGGTCGCCGCTGCGCTGGCACTCGCCCTCGCCGCCGAGGGCCGACGGACACTGCTGACGGAGGTGGAGGGGCGGCAGGGCATCGCGCAGCTCTTCGAGACCGAGGCACTCCCCTACGAGGAGCGCAAGATCGCCGTGGCCCCCGGCGGTGGCGAGGTGTACGCCCTGGCCATCGACGCCGAACAGGCGCTGCTGGACTACCTCGACATGTTCTACAAGCTCGGCCGGGCCGGCCGGGCCCTGAAGAAGCTGGGCGCGATCGACTTCGCCACCACAGTGGCGCCGGGACTGCGCGACGTCCTGCTGACCGGCAAGGTCTGCGAGGCCGTGCGCCGCAAGGACCGGGCGGGCTGGCGGTCGTACGACGCGGTGGTGCTGGACGCGCCGCCGACCGGGCGGATCACGCGCTTCCTCAACGTCAACGACGAGGTCGCCGGGCTGGCCCGGTTCGGCCCGATACACAATCAGGCGCAGGCCGTGATGCGGGTGATGAAGTCCCCGGAGACCGCGGTGCACCTGGTCACCCTCCTGGAGGAGATGCCGGTCCAGGAGACCGTGGACGGCGTGGCCGAGCTGCGGGAGGCGGGGCTGCCGACCGGGGCCGTGGTCATCAACATGGTGCGCCCGGTGGTGATGGACGGCGCGGCCGTGGCCTCGGCGCGCGACGGGCAGCGCACGGCGATCGCCAAGGCGCTCTCCCAGGCCGGGCTGGGCGGCGCGCGGCGCGGCGGCCTCGCGGAGCGGCTCGTCGACCCGCTGCTGGCGCAGGCGCACGAGCACGCGGAGCGCGTGGCCCTGGAGCGGGCCCAGCGCGAGGAACTGGCCGCGCTGGGGCTGCCCGCGTACGAGCTGGAGCTGATGGGCGACGGGGTCGATCTCGGCGGGTTGTACAGATTGGCTGAAAATCTGCGGAAGCAGGGGCTGGGGGTCGCATGAGCCTGGAGAGTCCGGTATTGGACATCGACCCGCTGATCGACGATCCGAGGACCCGGATCGTCGTCTGCTGCGGCTCGGGCGGGGTCGGCAAGACCACCACGGCCGCGGCCCTGGGCGTCCGTGCCGCCGAGCGCGGCCGCAAGGCCGTCGTGCTGACCATCGACCCTGCACGTCGGCTGGCGCAGTCCATGGGCCTCACGGAACTCGACAACACCCCGCGCAAGGTGGCCGGGATCGACGAGTCCGCGGGCGGTGAGCTGCACGCGATGATGCTCGACATGAAGCGGACCTTCGACGAGGTCGTGCTCCAGCACACGGACCAGGAGCGGGCCCGGGCGATCCTGGACAACCCCTTCTACCAGTCGCTCTCCGCGGGCTTCGCCGGCACGCAGGAGTACATGGCCATGGAGAAGCTGGGCCAGCTGCGCGCGCTCGACGCGTGGGACCTGATCATCGTCGACACCCCGCCGAGCCGGTCGGCGCTGGACTTCCTGGACGCCCCCAAGCGGCTGGGGTCCTTCCTGGACGGGCGTTTCATCCGGCTGCTGATGGCCCCCGCGAAGGTCGGCGGGCGGGCCGGCGTGAAGTTCCTCAACGTCGGGATGTCGATGATGACCGGCACGCTCAGCAAGGTCATGGGCGCGCACCTGCTGCGCGACGTGCAGACCTTCGTGGCGGCGATGGACTCGATGTTCGGCGGCTTCCGCTCCCGGGCGGACGCCACGTACAAGCTGCTCCAGGCGAACGGGACGGCGTTCCTGGTGGTGGCCGCGCCGGAGCGGGACGCGCTGCGCGAGGCCTCGTACTTCGTGGAGCGGCTGGCGGCGGAGAACATGCCGCTCGCCGGGCTGGTGCTGAACCGTGTGCACGGCAGCGGGGCGGCGCAGCTCACGGCGGAGCGGGCGCTGGCGGCGGCGGAGGCGCTGGACGACCTGGATGCCGCTGACGCCACCGAGGTCTCCGACGCCGGCCCTGTCGACGGATATCCGTCAACTCCCCGGCTGACCGGGGAGTTTGACGAATCCGCAGAAAATCTTCAAAGCGTCGGCATTGTGGATCAGCCCGGCGGGAAAGCTGGACTCCGTACGGCCGACGGCGGCGAAGGGACCCCCAGTACGGACAGTGCGGACACCAGCTCTCCCGAATCGCCCACGGGCTCCCCGACCGTTTCCGTGCCCGCGCAGGACCCCGCCGCGGGCCGGACCACGGACCCGCTGGACGCCGACCTCCTCACCGCCGGCCTGCTGCGCCTGCACGCCGAACGGATGCAGCTGGTCGCGCGCGAGCGGCGCACCCGTGAGCGTTTCGTCTCGGTGCACCCGGACGTGCCCATGGTGGACGTCGCGGCCCTGCCCGGCGACGTGCACGACCTCGAGGGCCTGCGCGCGATCGGCGAACGTCTCGCGCAGGGTCAGCCGACGGCGGCGTAGTCGTCGTAGTCCCCGTCGTAGCCCTCGTCGTCGAGCGGGAGCACACCCGTGCTGCGCTCGTACTCCGTGCGCGCCGTCTCCAGGAGCCTGCGCCACGAGGTGACCGTGGGACGCCGGCGCAGCAGCGCCCTGCGCTCCCGCTCGGTCATCCCGCCCCAGACGCCGAATTCCACACGGTTGTCCAGAGCGTCGGCCAGGCACTCGGTACGCACCGGGCAGCCGGTGCACACCGCCTTGGCCCTGTTCTGGGCCGCTCCCTGGACGAAAAGTTCATCCGGATCCGTCGTGCGGCACGCGGCCTGCGTACTCCAGTCCGTAACCCAGCTGCTCATGCTGGCGCCGTCCTCTCCCGAATCGAGGCTCCCCCACGGCGGCAAGCGGCATATTCACCGTTGCCAGTTGAGGACGTTACGGAAGGTGGGCACGGCGCAACAGCCCTTTCAGGCCCAATCTTGAATGGCCCGAACGGACTATGGGTACGCGGCAGATCACCCGACGGAGTGAGCCGACGGCAGAACGGGCGAATTGCCGCAAAACGGTCAGCTCGCCACTTCTGGGGCCTGAGATCCAGGTCATATGGCTGGCATATGACAGGAATTCGGGCAGTTCTCATCACCCACAAGAGTGAGGATGGAAGACAGACGTGTGCGCAGTGTTCGCGCCTGTCTGTTACAGAGTAGGCGAACAAGCATGCCCACGTCTTAAGAATGGCAACGTAAGCTGCACCCCATGGGTCACAAGCGATCGCGCCCCACCAGCAGCGGCGGCACCAGTACCGCTCAGCAGGCCGCCAAGTTCCTGGGTGTCAGCGTCCTGGCCGGCGTGGTGCTGGCCGGCATCGCCCTCCCCGCGGCGGGGGCGCTCGGACTGAGCGCCAAGGGCACCGCGGCCGGCTTCGACTCCCTGCCGGGCGAACTGAAGCGCCCGCCGCTCTCGCAGAGCACCCGGATCCTGGACGTCAAGGGCGACCTGATCGCGAACGTCTACTCGCGTGACCGCACGGTCGTGGGGCTCGGCAAGATCAGCAAGTCGATGCAGCAGGCCATCGTCGCCATCGAGGACGCCCGCTTCTACGAGCACGGCGCGATCGACGTCAAGGGCATCCTGCGCGCGCTCAACAAGAACGCCCAGGAGGGCGGTGTCTCCGAGGGCGCGTCCACCCTGACGCAGCAGTACGTGAAGAACGTCTTCATCGAGGAGGCCGGCGACGACCCCACCAAGGTCCAGCAGGCCACCCAGCAGACCATCGGTCGCAAGATCAAAGAGATGAAGTACGCCATCCAGCTCGAGCAGGAGCTGGGGAAGCAGAAGATCCTCGAGAACTACCTCAACATCACCTTCTTCGGCGAGCAGGCCTACGGGGTCGAGGCCGCCTCCCGGCGTTACTTCAGCAAGTCCGCCAAGGACCTGTCGCTCACCGAGTCCGCGCTGCTGGCCGGTCTCGTCCAGTCGCCGAGCCGGTACGACCCCGTGAACGACCCGGAGGAGGCCAAGAAGCGCCGCGACGTGGTGCTGCAGCGCATGGCCGACCTGAAGGACGTCACGCAGGCCGAGGCCGACGCCGCGAAGAAGAAGCCGCTCGGCCTCAAGATCAGCGAGCCCAAGAACGGCTGCATCACCGCCGTCAACGGCGCCGGGTTCTTCTGTGACTACGTGCGCCAGGTCTTCCTCACGGACAAGGCCTTCGGCAAGACCAAGGCCGAGCGCGCCAAGCGCTGGGACCAGGGCGGCCTCACCGTCCGCACCACCCTCGACCCGAAGGCGCAACGGGCGGTCCAGGACTCGATCAGCCAGCACGTGTACAAGAGCGACGACGTCGCCACCGCCGTGACCCTGGTCCAGCCCGGCACGGGCAGGGTCGTCGGGATGGGCCAGTCCCGCCCGTACGGCTTCAAGAAGAACCAGACCCAGATCAACTACTCCGTCGACCGGAACATGGGCGGCGGCGCGGGCTACCAGCCGGGTTCGACGTTCAAGCCCTTCACCGCCGCGGCCGCCCTGGAGAAGGGCATGTCGACGGCGCAGTCCTACCCCTCGCCGTACGAGATGCCGTACCCGGACGTGACCGACTGCGACGGCAACCGCTACACCAGCAAGGACAAGGTGCCCAACGAGAGCAAGTCCGAGGTCGGCCCGTACGGGATGCGGGAGGCGCTGGCGAAGTCGATCAACACCTACTTCGTCTCCCTGGAGGCCGACGCCGGCCTGTGCGACGTGACGCGGATGGTCAACTCCCTCGGCATCACCAAGCGCGCCGGCGGGACCAAGCTGGGCCTCGGCGCCTCCTTCACTCTCGGCGTCAACGAGATGTCGCCGCTGAAGATGGCCGCCGCCTACGCGACCTTCGCCAACAAGGGCGAGTACTGCACCCCGGTCGCCATCGAGTCGATCACCGACGCGAACGGCAAGAAGCTGCCGGTGCCCAAGACCGAGTGCGAGCGGGCCATGTCCGAGCAGACCGCCTCCACGATCAACACCCTGCTCAAGGGCGTGGTCGAGGACGGCACCGGTCAGCAGGCCGGGCTCAGCGACCGCGACAGCGCGGGCAAGACCGGTACGACGGACTTCCGCTACGCCGCCTGGTTCGTGGGCTACACCTCGGACATGGCGGGTGCCGTCTGGGTCGGCGACCCGGCCCACAAGCGCAGGATGACCAACATCACCATCGGCGGCCGCTTCCACGCCGAGGTCTACGGCGCCGACACCCCGGGTCCGATCTGGAAGGACGCGATGTCCGGCGCCCTGGCCGGCACCGTCTCGCCCGGCCTGCCGACGGTCGCCATCAAGGATCCCGAGAAGCCACGGGGCGACGACGACGACCACCACGGCCGCGGTGACAACGGCGGCAACGGCAACGGTGGCGACGACGGCCTGCTCGGCGGGATCTTCGGCGGCGACACCCTCGGCGGCGACGGGGCCAACGGCTTCACCACCGGCGGTGGCAACGGCCGCAGCGGCGGGAACAACGGCACCGGGGGTCCCGGGACCGGCACCCCCGAGACGGGCGGCACCGGGCCGGGCTGATCCCCGCGTGACACGACATGACGCCGAAGGGGCGCCGGGACCGATCGGTCCCGGCGCCCCTTCGGCGTTCCGGTGGAGGAGGCCCGGCGGGCCACGCCGCCCTCCGTGGCGTCGGCCCCCGTCAGCCGCCGTCGGCCCCTGTCAGCCGCCCGCGAGCTGCTTGCGCACCTCGGCGGCGACCCGGCCGCCCTCGGCCAGGCCGGCGACCTTCGGGTTCACGATCTTCATGACGGCGCCGATCGCCTTCGGCCCCTCGGCCCCGGACTCCTCGATCGCCGCGGCGACGATGCCGGCCAGCTCCGCGTCGTCCAGCTGCTTGGGCAGGTAGGCGTCCAGCACCTCGCGCTCGGCCAGCTCACGCTCCGCGGCCTCCTTGCGGCCGCCCTGCTCGAAGGCGTCGGCGGCCTCCCGGCGCTTCTTCGCCTCGCGGGCGATCACCTTCAGCACCTCGTCGTCGGAGAGCTCGCGCGCCTCCTTGCCCGCGACCTCCTCCTTGGTGATCGCGGTGAGGGTGAGACGGAGGGTGGACGAGGTCAGCTCGTCCCGCCCCTTGATGGCAGCCGTGAGGTCGTCGTGCAGACGCTTCTTGAGCGTGGTGGTCATGGCGTCGAGTCTGCCAGGTCGCCGCCGGGAGGGCCGCGGATTTATCCCTGACGTGCCGTCTGCCACCATGGAGGGCATGCGCGCGCGATACGGAGTACCCCTGGGCATCACAGCTGCCGGTGCGGCCTGCGTGGCCTACGCGGCCGGGATCGAGGCACGGTCGTTCCGGCTGCGCAGGGTGGCGGTGCCGGTGCTGCCGGCCGGGATGCGGCCGATCCGCATCCTGCAGGTCTCCGACATCCACATGGTCCGCGGCCAGAACAAGAAGCGCCGCTGGCTGCAGTCGCTGGCCGGGCTCCGCCCCGACTTCGTCGTGAACACCGGCGACAACCTCTCCGACCCCCAGGGCGTCCCCGAGCTGATGGACGCCCTCGGGCCGCTGCTCGACCTCCCCGGCGCCTACGTCTTCGGCTCCAACGACTACTACGGCCCCACCCCGCGCAACCCCGCCCGCTACCTCGCCGAGCGCCTCCGGGGCACGCACGGCCTCAACGGCCAGAACAACCCCGCCATCGGCGTCATCCGCAACCCGTGGGAGGAGATCCGCGACGCCTTCGACGTGGCCGGCTGGGTCGGGGTCAACAACACCCGCGGCCGCCTCAAGCTCGACGACGGGATCGAGATCGCCTTCACCGGCCTCGACGACCCCCACATCCGCCGCGACCGCTACGCCGCCGTCGCCGGCGGTCCCGACGCGGACGCCGACCTCTCGCTCGCGGTCGTCCACGCCCCGTACCTGCGCGTGCTCGACGCCTTCACCGCCGACCGCTACCCGCTGATCCTCGCCGGGCACACCCACGGCGGCCAGCTGTGCATCCCCTTCTACGGCGCCCTCGTCACCAACTGCGACATCGACGCGGACCGGGTCAAGGGCCTGTCCACCCACGAGGCCGCCGGTCACCGCTCATACCTGCACGTCTCCGCGGGCTGCGGCACCAACCGCTACACCCCGGTCCGCTTCGCCTGCCCGCCCGAGGCCACCTTGCTCACCCTGACGCCGGGCGCCTGAGCCGCCGCCGAAAACCGGATTTCGTCTCCAGCGGGAGGTCCGCTAGAGTAATCCTCGTCGCGCCGGGCCCGAGGCCACGACGCGACACCGGGGTGTGGCGCAGCTTGGTAGCGCGCTTCGTTCGGGACGAAGAGGCCGTGGGTTCAAATCCCGCCACCCCGACCCAGGTCAAAGGCAGCCTACTCACCATGAGTAGGCTGCCTTTGCGTTTGACGGGAGCCAAACAGGGAGCCACCCGGGAGAAGGTCAAGCCGTCTCCTGCTCCGCCTCCCCTCCAAGAGCAAAGATCTCGTCCATCGCTCCCGCACCCTCGGTGATCACCGGTCGCAGTTGCTTGCGGTAGACGGCCTCGGTCGTGGCCGTGCTGCTGTGACCGACGACACGGGCGATGACCTCAAGCGGGATGCCGTGGTCGGAGAGTAGCGAGACGAAGCTGTGCCTAAGTTCCCGCGGGGTCCACTCCGGCGCCAGTCCTGCCTTTTTCACGATCACCCGAAAGTCCCTCCGGACGTGCGAGGCGTCGAGTGAGGTGGCATTCCGGGTGGCAAAGACGAGATCTCCCGTGCTCCACACAAGGCCGCATGCCGCACGTTCCTGCTGCTGCCACTCACGGTGCTCTCGCAGGACATGAACGACGTGATGTGGGAGAGCCAGGGTGCGCCGGCTGAGACGTGTCTTGGTGTCGCCGTGTTTCCGCACCGAGCGCCAGACCTCGACGTGCGCTGGCGTGCCGTCCGACGGGGTCAGGTGCACGTGATCCCAGGTGAGGGGACGTGCCTCCTCCGTACGCACGCCGATCAAGAGCGACAGAACAATGTAGGCGTACAGACGTGTTCCCCGGGCCGCGGACAGGAGTGCCTTCGCCTGCTCCAAGGCGAGTGCCTTACTCGGTCGCCCCGACCGTCCCTCCGGTACGGTGACCAGTTCCGCGACGTTCCGCATGACCTTGTCCCGGCGCTGAGCATGTGTGATGGCGCGCTTCAGCACCGCGTGCACCTCCCGGAGAGAACGCGTGGCCAAAACATCCGCGCGGTCGTCAAGCCAGTCGTCCACGTCGTCGGCGCTGAGGTCCTTCAGCTTCGCCTTGCCCAACAACGGAATGACGTGGTTGTCCGCCAAGCTCCGGCACTTGTCGACGGTCTTCTCATCTCGCCCCTTCAGCCCACGGGCGAGCCAGTCAGCGACCGCGTCAGCCACGGTGTAGTTGGCGGGTGCCTTGACGCCGGTTTCCAGTTCTTTCTTCAACTCTCGGAGCTTGCGGCGTACCTCGGTCTTGGTCTTCCCGTACACCTTCGGACGGCGGCGTTTGCCGGATGGCGTGAAGCCGAGGGATACGGCACCGACATAGCGGTTCTTCGACTCGTCCCAGTAGATCGAATCTTCACCGTTGCCAGCCTTGCGTGGTCGCTTGGGTACCTCGGTCATTCGGCTGTGCCCTTTCATGCATCGAGCCGCGCCCCGACGGGACACGGCTCTGCTCTCGGATGGGGTTGCTCAGCAGGCAACCTGTTCGGACTCGTGCTTGAGGAGTTCGACGTACTCGTTGATGTATTCGGTGGGGACCAGTCGGCGGCGTCCGATGCGTACCGTCCGGAGGCGACCGAGTCGGATCTCCTCGTACGCGGTGGAGCGCTTGACGCCGAGGAGTTGGGCGGCGACTTCCACGCGGTGGAGGCGCGGGGACAGATCGGAGTGGGCGGAGGGCGTGGCCATTGCGCTGTCTCCTTCTGGCAAGTCGAGGGGCCGCGGCCCCCTTCTGGGAAGTCCGCTACATCCGCTACGCCGCTACATCGCAGGTCAGCGGGTGGTTTTTTGTAGCGGAGGGGTTGGATGTAGCGGCTACGTCCACTTCGGGGCTGTGGGGGCGTAGCCGCTACATCTGGGGTTGCCGCTACAGATTCATGGCCTCTGAGCTGGGATGTAGCGGTGTAGCGGCTGTAGCGGGCTTCTGGGGAGGGGGGCAGTAGCGGGCCCAGGCGTCGTCCAGATCTTTGGCGTGGAAGCCCTTGAGGATCCCGCCGGTGGTGCGGATGTTCCGGGACCTGATGGGCTCGTTGTCCCCCGTCATGTACTCGGCGAGCATCCGGGACAGCCGCCGGTTGTCCAGCGGCTTGCCGTCGAGGTCGGCCCACGGGGAGTCGTCCAGGGCGTTGAGCCGGTCCAGGATGGAGATGGTCGGGAGCCGGTCGACGCCAATCAGCACGTGGTCGCGCAGGTCGGTGAGCAGCCGGATGCCGATGCTGTGCTTGTCGGTGTACTGCGCGGCCCGCACCAGGGTGAGGCAGGCGTCGCGGGCGCGGCGGGGCCAGTCTCCGCCGGCAGCATCGGCAACGGCGAGCAGGGGTTCCCACACGTCCGCGGGGCGGTCGGTGACGCCGTCGGGCATCTGCGGCCATGCACCCAGGACGAACCCGCGGGCCTGCTCCGCCCACTGCGCAAGGCTGTCGCGCAGCCGGTGGCCCTCCGCCTCGTGGACGCGGGCCCGGAACGGCTCCACGCGCTCGGTGCGGGCACGGCGGCGCATGCGGATGACAACGGAGCGGGTCAGGATCGTGTCCGGCAGCGAGCCGAGTCCGGCGACCGCGACCGCGCAATAGGACGGGAATGCCTGCACGGTCTGATTGCCGCCATCCCCGATGCACCGGTAGGTCACCCCGGAGCGTCGGTGGCCGGCGTTGAGAAAGCCGCGCAGTTCCTCGTTGTCCCCGGCCTTGGGGCCGAAGATGGTGTCAATCTCATCGAACAGGATCGTGGGCCGCCCGCCGCTCCCGGATACGGCCCGGAACAGGGCCGCGGCGGAGGCGTTGACCGCGACCATGGGGTGCGGGACCAGGGTTTCCACGATCTCCAGCGCTCGCGACTTCCCCGACCCGGGTTCCGGGGACAGGAACGCCAGACGCGGTGTGGAGTCAAAGCACTCCAGCAGGTGCGCATGCGCGTCCCACAGGGCGACCGCGACATATGCGGCCTCGGTGGGAAACGCGTTGAAGCGGCGGTGGAAAGCTTCCACCCCATTCAGCAGGGCCGCGCCGTCGGTCATGAGAGTGGTCCTCCGGTCGGTTTGCTGCGGGTCAGGACGAAGAGCTGACAGGACGCCCTCACGGGCGGCGACTTTCGGCGCACCACCCGCCGCGGGCCCGTGGGCCGGTGTGGCGGGGCCGGGGCCGTCGG
>NZ_JARAVK010000123.1:0-28017 GCF_033792765.1 Streptomyces sp. PA03-6a
GGGGGAGCGGTTCCCCGGGTTCGTGTTCACGGCCGTGGGGGAGGTCGACGGGCACCACGACGTGGCGCGCTTCGCCTGGGAGCTGGGGCCCGCGGGGGCGGAGCCCGGGACGGCGCCGATCGCCGGGTCCGACGTGATCACGCTCGCGGAGGACGGCCGGATCTGCTCGGTCAGCGGCTTCCTGGACCGGCTGCCGGCGGCGTGAGGGACGGAAGGGCGGCGGCGGTCTCCGGGTCGGCGGGGAGGAAGGTCTCGATCGCCAGCTCGGAGACAGTGACGTCCATGGGGGTGTTGAAGGTGGTGGCCGTGGAGATGAAGGACAGCACCCGGCCGCCGTGCTCGATCCGCATCGGCAGGGCGAAGGGGAAGACCTCGGTGTCGCCGGGGGTGGAAGGGTCCACCGCACCGCCGGGCGGGGCGGGGTAGGCCGTCAGTTCCTCGTACAGGGCGCGCAGCGGCTCGTGGCCGCTCATCGTGATCTGACGCTCGATCCGCTCCAGCAGGTGCCCGCGCCACTGGCGGAGGTTGCGGATGCGCGGGGCCATGCCCTCGGGGTGGAGGGTGACGCGCATGGCGTTGAGCGGCGGCTGCAGCAGGTGCGGGGCGACGCCTTCGAGCAGGGCGCCCACGGCCTGGTTGGCGGCGACGACGTCGTACATGCCGTCCAGGACCAGGGCCGGGTAGGGGTCGTAGGCCGCCAGGAGACGGTCGAGGCTCTCGCGCAGCGGGTGCATCGCGGGGTCGCGCAGGGGGGTCTGCGGGTACGCGGGCGCGTAACCGGCGGCGATGAGCAGGGCGTTGCGTTCCCTGACGGGTACGTCGAGGTGCTCGGCGAGCCGCAGGACCATGGCCTGGCTGGGGCGGGAGCGGCCGGTCTCGACGAAGCTGATGTGCCGGGCCGAGCTGTCCGCGCGCAAGGCGAGTTCCAGCTGGCTGATCCGGCGCCGCTCGCGCCAGCCGCGCAGCAGCGTCCCCACCCCCGCCGTGGTCGTCGTCATCCCCCGACCGTAACCCAGGCGCGGGCCCGCAGCCGCGGCCGGCCGGCTGACCGGACCGCTCAACGAGCCGCCGCCGCGGGGGAGTCCTTGACGAGGGCGAGCAGCTGGTAGACCGGGTCGGGGCGGGCGGTGTCCTGCCCGGGCAGCGCGGCCAGACGGCCGGCGAGGGCCCGCGTGTCGCCCTCGCGCAGGGTGAGGGCGGAGGCGAAGTCGCCCGCCGCGATGCGGGCGGCCAGGTCGCGCGGGGTGCGGCCCTGGCCGTGGCCGGGGAAGCGCGCCCCGCCCGCCGGGCGCAGGCCGTTCGCGGCGGCCTGCCGCACCACCCGTTCCTTCGCGTCGTACGCCTCCCGAGTGCGGAACGGCGCGAGGAGGGCGTCGACGTCGCTGCCCACGTCGTGCCCGGCGTCCTTGTCGACGGTGGTGACGAGCACCCCGCCGGGGCGCAGCACCCGCGCGCACTTGGCGATCACCGCGGGCGCGTCCGGCAGCAGATGGAGCAGCCACACGGCCGTCACCGCGTCCAGTGAGGCGGTCGCGAACGGCAGCCGGCGTACGTCGGCCTGGACGATCCCCGGCCCCACCCGGCGGGCGGCGAGCCGGGCCATGGCCAGGGCGGCGTCGGCGCCGAGCACGCGCAGCCCGGGGCGGCCGGTGTAGCGGGCCGTGACCAGCCCGGTGCCGCAGCCGATGTCGAGCACCGTCCGGGCCGTCCGCGGTATCAGCCCGAGCACGGCGGCGGCCGCGGCCTCGGCCCGGGGGACGCCGCCGCGGGTGGCGTCGTAGATCGCGGCCTGCTCCTCGTAGTCCAGCACGTCCGTAGGCTAGCCGCCCGCCATCTACCCAGTGGTAACCAACTGCCCCTAGTCTCACGCTGTTTCCGCGACCGAGCTCCACCCGACTCCAGGAGAGCCCGTGAGACACGGCAGAGCCGCCGCCGCTTGCGCCTTCGTCCTGCTCATCGCCTCGTCCGCCGGCGCCGCCGGCACCGGAACCGCCGCCGCGGCCCCCACGGCCACCGCCGCCGCGCACCCACTGCGGCTGGTAACCAGCAACGTGATGATGCTGCCGCGCACCCTCTACCCCAACTGGGGCCAGCTGCAGCGCGCCGACCTCGTCGCCGCCTCCGGTTACGTCCAGGGCGCCGACGTCCTGGTCTTCCAGGAGGCGTTCGACAACGGGGCCTCCGACCGGCTGCAGGCGAACCTCAGGAGCCGCTACCCCTACCAGACCCCGGTGCTGGGCCGGTCCAAGAGCGGCTGGGACCGCACCGAGGGCGCCTACAGCTCCCTCACGCCCGAGGACGGTGGTGTGACGATCCTCAGCAAGTGGCCGATCCTGGAGAAGGTCCAGCACGTGTACGGCGACGCGTGCGGCGCGGACTGGTTCTCCAACAAGGGCTTCGTGTACGTCGTCCTCGACGTGAACGGCACCCGGGTCCACGTCGTCGGCACGCACACCCAGGCCGACGACTCCGCCTGCGGCAGCGGCGAGGCCGCGGGCGTCCGCTCCGCCCAGAACCGGGAGATCGACGCCTTCCTCGACGCCCGGGCGATCCCGGCCGCCGAGCCGGTCGTCATCGCGGGCGACCTCAACACCGACGCCGGCGGTGCCGAGTACGCCGGCATGCTCGCCGACCTGGAGGTCGCGGCGCCCGACGCCGACCCCGGTCCGGCCGCCAGCTTCGACCCCGCCACCAACTCCGTCGCGTACGACCGCTACCCCGACGACCCCGCGCAGCGTCTGGACCACGCGCTCCTGCGCAACGGCCACGCCCGCCCCGCCCGCTGGAACAACCGCGTGGTCGACGAGCACTCGCCGCTGTGGTCGGTCACCAGCTGGGGCACCACCTACACCTTCGACGACTACTCGGACCACTACCCGGTCGTCGCCGGCGACGTCTGACCGCTCCGGGCGGCGGCAGGCCCGGCCGGCCCGCCGCCGCCCCGCGGCGCGTGCGCGTGCGTCAGTTGAACGACGTCGGGTCCGGGCCGAGGCGCCCGCCGTTGTCGAGGGCGTCGATCGCGGCCAGGTCCTCGCCGTCGAGCTCGAAGCCGAAGACGTCGATGTTCTCCCGGATCCGCGACGGGGTCACGGACTTGGGGATCACGACGTTGCCGAGCTGGAGGTGCCAGCGCAGGACGACCTGGGCCGGGGTCCTGCCGTGCTTGGCGGCGAGGGCGGCGAGCGCGGGCTCGTCGAGGAGGCCGCGGCCCTGGCCGAGCGGCGACCAGGCCTCGGTGGCGATGCCGTGGCCCGCGTGGAAGGCCCGCAGCTCGCTCTGGGGGAGGTTGGGGTGCAGCTCGATCTGGTTGAGTGCGGGTACGACGCCGCCCTCGTCGAGCAGGTGCTGCAGCTGGGCGACCGGGAAGTTCGACACGCCGATCGCCCTCGCGCGGCCGTCGGCGTGGATCTTCTCCAGGGCGCGCCAGGTCTCCCCGTACAGGCCGCGGGCGGGGGTGGGCCAGTGGATCAGGTAGAGGTCCACGTGGTCCAGGCCGAGCTTGTCCAGGGAGGCGTCGAAGGCGCGCAGGGCGTTGTCGTGGCCCTGGTCGGTGTTCCACAGCTTGGTGGTGACGAACAGTTCCTCGCGCGGGATGCCCGAGGCGGCGATGGCGCGGCCGGTGCCGCGTTCGTTGCGGTAGAGCGCGGCGGTGTCGATGCTGCGGTAGCCGGCCTCCAGGGCCGTGGCGACCGCGGTGGCGGCTTCGTCGTCCGGGACCTGCCAGACGCCGAAACCGAGCTGAGGCATGGTGACGCCGTTGTTCAGGGTGATGTCGGGAACCTTGCTCACGAGCAGGTCGTCCTTACGTCGTCGGAGGAGGACTCAACATTGATCCACATTCCAACGATCTCCGCGGCGGCGGCATTCCCCGGCATTCCCCGGCATCCCCGGCACCCCCGGAGCCGGCCTCAGGCGTGGTAGAGGGCCTCGATCTCGCGGGTGTACGCCTTCTCTATCGCCCTTCTCTTCAGCTTGAGCGAGGGCGTGAGCAGCCCGCCCTCCTCGGAGAACTGCCCGGCCAGGATGCGGAAGGTACGGATCGACTCGGCCTGGGAGACGAGCGTGTTGGCGGCGACGACCGCGCGCCGGATCTCCGTCTCCAGGTCGGCGTCGTGGATCAGCTTGGCGATCGGCAGCTGCGGCTTGGCCCGCATCGTCAGCCAGTGCCCGACGCCCTCGGGGTCGAGGGTGATCAGTGCCCCGATGAAGGGCCGGTCGTTGCCGACCACGACGCACTGCGAGACCAGCGGGTGGGACCGCACGCGGTCCTCCAGGACCACCGGCGAGACGGACTTGCCGCCGCTGGTCACCAGGATCTCCTTCTTCCGCCCGGTGATCGTGAGGTAGCCGTCCTCGTCGAGCGCGCCGAGGTCGCCGGTGGCGAGCCAGCCGTCGTGCAGGACCTCCGCGGTGGCCTTGGGGTTGTTGAGGTACTCGCTGAAGACCTGGCCGCCGTACACCCAGATCTCGCCGTCGTCCGCGATGTGCACCGTGGTGCCCGGGATGGGCAGGCCCACGGTGCCGAAACGTGTCTGCTCGGGCGGGTTGGCGACCGCGGCGGCCGTGGTCTCGGTGAGGCCGTACCCCTCGAAGATCCGCACGCCCGCGCCGTCGAAGAAGAGCCCCAGCTGCCGGTCCATCGCCGAGCCGCCGGAGAAGGCGTGCCGGACCTTGCCGCCGAGGGCGGCGCGCACCTTGCCGTAGACCAGCTTCTCGTACAGCTGGTGCTGCATCCGCAGCGAGGTGCTGGGGCCGGGGCCGGTGCCGAAGGCCCGGGCCTCCATGGCCTCGGCGTGCCGCACCGCCACTTCCACCGCCTTCTCGAAGGGCCCGAGCTTGCCCCCCGCCTCGGCCTTGCGGCGGGCGCCCTGGAAGACCTTCTCGAAGACGTACGGGACGGCGAGTACGAAGGTCGGCTGGAACGAGGCCATTGCGGGCAGCAGCTCGGCCGCGGCCAGGTTGGGCTGGTGCCCCAGCCGGACCTTCGCGCGGACGGCCGCGACCTCCACCATGCGCCCGAAGACGTGGGCGAGCGGCAGGAAGAGCAGGGTGGACGCCTCGTCGCCGCGCTTGCTGTGGAAGACGGGCTCGTACCGGGCGACGACGTTGTCGCTCTCGGCCATGAAGTTGCCGTGGGTGATCACGCATCCCTTGGGGCGGCCGGTGGTGCCCGAGGTGTAGATGATCGTCGCGGTGGCGTCGGGGGTGACCGCCTCGCGGTACTGGTGGACCAGGTCGTCGTCGACGGACAGGCCGTGCCGGGCCAGTTCGGACAGCGCGTCGGAGTCCAGCTGCCACAGCCGGGTCAGGTGGGGGAGTTCGTCGATGACCGCGCCGATCGTCATCGCGTGGTCCTCGTGCTCGACGACGCAGGCGACCGCCTCGGAGTCGTGCAGCATCCAGCGGACCTGGTCCGAGGACGAGGTGGGGTAGATCGGGACGGGCTGGGCGCCGATCGCCCACAGCGCGAAGTCCAGCACGGTCCACTCGTAGCGGGTGCGGGACATCAGGCCGACCCGGTCGCCGAAGCGGATCCCCTGGGCCAGCAGGCCCCTGGCCACCGCCAGGACCTCGTCGCGGAAGCGGGCGGCCGTGACGTGCTCCCAGTCCGTGCCGTCCGCTCCGGCGCGGCGGCTCAGCACGATCCGGTCCGGCTCCTCGTCGGCATTGGCGAACACGGCGTCCGCCAGACCTCCGACTTGGGGTGCCGTCACCAGTGGGGGAATGGTGAACTCGCGCAACGTCGCTCCTCGACCGCCTCGGCGGTCACAGAACGTACCCGATACCACGTGCGGAGGGGAGGGGCGTGACAATCGGCTGTGAAGGCCCGCGTGGGCTCCCTCACACCTTTGCGACGAGCCGATTCCCTGTTACCGCAAGGAACATGGCGCCGGAGGACGGTTTCCGGGCGGACCGAGGTCCGCCCGGACTCTCCACCAAATCCCCTCGCGGGGATCACGGCCGCTCTACAGCCCCCACAGGCTCGGGTGCCGCGGCGGGCGCCGGCTTGCCCGGCCGCTCGCGTACCAGGACGAGCACGACCGCACCCGCCAGCAGGCCGGCGACGCCGGCCGCCAGGGCCGCCGCGTTCAGGCCCGAGGCGAAGGCGGCGTGCAGCGCGTGGTCGGCCGCCGCGCGCCGGCCGGCGGGGACCCGGGCCAGCAGCTCCCGCGCGCCGCCGCCCGCGAGCGCGCGGGCCGTCGCGTGCGGGGCGGGGGCCCCGGCGTCGCTCAGCGAGTGCTCCATCCGCGTGGAGAGCAGGGTGCCGAACACGGCGACGCCGAGCGCGTACCCCAGCTGCCGGAAGGTGTTGACCGCACCGCCCGCCATGCCGGCCCGGCGCGGCGGCACGGAGGCCAGCGCGGCGCCCGCGATCGCCGGATTGACCAGCCCGACGCCGAGGCCCGCCACCACCAGGCCCGTGGTCAGCGCGGCCCAGCCGGAACCGGCGTCCAGCACCGCCTGGGCCAGTGCGCCGGCCCCGATGAGCACCATCCCGCCGCCGATCACCAGCCGGTACGGCGCCCCGTGCAGGAACCGGCCGCCCACCGCCGAGGCCGCGAACGCCGCCAGCGCCAGGGGTATCAGCACCAGGCCGCCGCGGACCGGGCTCAGGCCGAGCAGCGTCTGCAGCCACAGCGAGGTGTACGGCAGGAAGCCGAAGGCCGTCGCGCTGAGCGCCAGCGCACCGACCATGATCGCGGTGAAGGAGGGGTTGCGGAACAGCGCCAGGTCCAGCATCGGCTGCGCGGCGCGCCGCTCGACCACCACGAACACCACCAGCGCCGCCACCGCGCCGCCGAGCGTCCACGCCGTACGGGCCGAGGCCCAGCCGGCCTCGTCCGCCCGGATCACGGCGAAGGTGAGCAGCCCGGCGAAGGCGGTGAAGGACGCCGTGCCCGGCCAGTCGATGCGGGCCCCGCCCTGCCCCCGGGACTCCTTCACCACCCGCAGCGTCAGGGCGATCGCCACGACGCTCACCGGCAGGTTGACGTAGAAGATCCAGCGCCAGTCCAGCGCCTGGGTCAGCAGGCCGCCCAGCACCGGCCCGAGTGCCGCCGCCGCGCCGCTGACCGCGCCCCACACGCCCAGCGCCACCGAGCGGTCGCGGCCCTGGTAGGCCGCGCCGAGCAGGGAGAGCGTCGTGGCGAACATCGCCGTCGCGCCGACCCCCTGCACCGCGCGCATCGCCACCAGGACCCCCGCTCCGGGTGCGAGTCCGCAGGCGAGGGAGGCCGCCGCGAACAGGGCCGTCCCCGCGACGTACATCCGGCGCCGCCCGATCACGTCGGCCGCGGAGCCGGCTCCCAGCAGCAGGGCGGCCAGTGCCAGCGCGTAGATGTCGATCATCCACTGGAGGTCGGACAGCGAGGCGTCCAGGGCGTCCGCGATGTCGGGCAGCGCGACGATCACGATCGTCACGTCGATGAGCAGCATGAAGGTGCCCAGGCAGACCGCCACCAGCGGTCCCCACTTGCGCATGTCCTTCTCCGTTCCGTTCTTCCATTCCGGGGTGGGTCCTCCGTACCATCGCGAGAACACCCGGTCTTCCTCCAGCCACAGGCGGCATCTCGCTGGAATCCGACACGATGAAGGAGAGGGCGATGGATTCCCACACGCTCGACGAGCTGGACATGCGGCTGCTGCACGCCCTGCAGCTCGACGGGCGCGCCCCCTTCAGCCGGATCGCCGACGTCCTCGGCGTCTCCGACCAGACCGTGGCCCGCCGCTACCGCAGGCTCCGCGGCGACTTCGGGATGCGCGTGCTCGGGCTCCCCGAGCAGGAACTGCTCGGACGCACCCGCTGGGCGCTGCGGCTGCGCAGCACCCCCGAGGCCGCCGAGTCCCTGGCCAAGGCCCTGGCGCGGCGCGACGACACCGCCTGGATCTCGCTGATGTCGGGCGGCACGGAGGTGATGTGCGTGACGCGCCCGCGCAGTCACGACGAGCACGACGCGCTGCTCCTCGGGCGTCTGCCGCGCACCCCGAGCATCGTCGAGATCGGCGCCCACAGCATCCTGCACACCTTTTACGGCGGCGCCCTGGGCTGGTTCGCCAAGCGCGGCGCGCTCTCCGACGCGGAGGTCGCCGCGCTGCAGCCGCCCCCGCCCGAGCCACCGTCCGGCACGGTCGTCCTCGACGCCACCGACGAGGCGCTGCTGGCCGTCCTGGCCAGGGACGGCCGCGCCTCCTACCCCGAACTGCACCGCGCCACCGGCCTGTCGGAGTCGGCGGCCAAGCGACGGCTGGAGCAGCTGCGCGGCTCGGGCGTGCTCTACACCGACGTGCAGCTCGACACGGCGTGGATCGGCCACGACACCCGCGCCATCTTCTGGATCACGGCCGCCCCCTCCGCCCTGTCCGCCGTCGGGCGGGCGCTGGCCGCGCACCCCGAGACCGCCTACGTCGCGGCGACCACCGGATCGTCCAACCTCGTCGCCGTGGTCATCTGCAGCAGCACGCCGCAGCTCTACCGCTACCTGAGCGAGTGCGTCGGCGCCCTGGACGGGGTCCGGCACGTGGAGACCGTGCCGTCGCTGCGCCTGGTCAAGCAGATCACGACCGAAGGGATCCGCTGAGGATCGCCGCCGCGAGCGCGTCCGCCGCCTCCTGCGCCGCGGGCCGCCGCCGGCCGTGCAGCAGCACGAAGTCGACGCCGCCGAGCTCGGGCAGCCCCGCGCGGGCCGGGACCCGCACCAGACCGGGCGGGATCAGCCCCTCGGCGTGCGCCATCACCCCGAGCCCCGCCCGCGCCGCGGCGACCAGACCGCTCAGCGAGCCGCTGGTGCACGCGATGCGCCACGCACGGCCGTGCCGCTCCATGACCTCCAGCGCCCGCGCCCGGGTGATCGCGGGGGCCGGGTAGAGGATCAACGGGACGGGCCGCTGGGCCTCGGGGCGGTACCGCTCGGCGGCGATCCACACCAGCCGGTCGCTCCACACCAGTTGACCGTGGCTGTCCCCGGCCGCGCGCTTGCCCAGCATCACGTCCAGCCGGCCGGCGGCCAGCTGCCGGTGCAAGGTGGCCGACAGCTCCACCGTCAGCTCCAGGTCCACCTCGGGGTGGTCGCGCCGGAAGCGCTCCAGGATCTCGGGCAGCCGGGTCAGGACGAAGTCCTCCGAGGCGCCCAGGCGCAGCCGGCCGCGCAGGCGGGTGCCCGCGAACCAGCCCGCGGCGCGTTCGTTGGCCTCCAGGATCGTCCGGGCGAAGCCGAGCATGGCCTCGCCGTCCTCGGTCAGTTCCACGCTGTGCGTGTCGCGGGTGAAGAACCGCCGGCCGGCGGCCTCCTCCAGCTTGCGCACGTGCTGGCTCACCGTCGACTGGCGCAGGCCGAGCCTGCGGCCGGCCTGCGTGAAGCTCAGCGTCTGGACGACGGCGACGAAGGTCCGCAGCTGCACCGGATCGAACACGGTGCCAGCCTACCGCCGCTCATCGCGATACGTGATGACAGTGAGTGCGGTCAAAGTCATTTACGATCTCCCGGTCACCGGGCACTCTGGAGAGGGCCCCGTCCAGCACCAATGAGGAAGCCCATGCGCCGCCTGCGTTACCCGTCCTGGCTCCCCGTGGACCCGTACATCGCGGCGCTCCTCGGCACGGTGCTCCTCGCGGCGCTGCTGCCCGCTTCAGGCGCCGGCGCCCACCTCGCGGGCGGGGCGTCCACCGGAGCGGTGGGGCTGCTCTTCTTCCTCTACGGCGTGCGCCTGTCCACCCGTGAGGCGATGGACGGACTGCGTCACTGGCGCCTGCACGGCACCGTCCTGGCCGCCACCTTCGTCGTCTTCCCGCTGCTCGGCCTGGCCTCGGGCGGACTCGTGCCGTACCTGCTGACGCCCGAGCTGCACACCGGCCTGCTCTTCCTGTGCCTGGTGCCCTCGACCATCCAGTCCTCGATCGCCTTCACCTCCGTCGCCCGCGGCAACGTGGCCGCCGCCATCTGCGCCGGCTCCTTCTCCAGCCTCGCCGGGCTCGTCCTCACCCCGCTGCTGGCCGCGCTGCTGCTCGGGGGGAGCGGCGCGGGCTTCAGGGCGGACGCGGTGCTCGGCATCGTGCTGCAGCTGCTGGTGCCCTTCGTGGCGGGTCAGCTGCTGCGCCGCTGGATCGGCGGCTTCGTCACCCGCCACAAGAAGGTGCTCGGCCTGGTCGACCGGGGGTCGATCCTGCTGGTCGTCTACGCCGCGTTCAGCGAGGGCGTGGTGCGCGGCATCTGGCACCAGGTCACGCCCCTGCGCCTGCTCGGGCTGCTGCTGGCCGAGGCCCTGCTGCTGGCCGCGATGCTCGGCGTCACCTCGTACGGCTCGCGCAGGCTCGGCTTCCCCCGCGCGGACCGGGTGACCATCGTCTTCGCCGGGTCGAAGAAGAGCCTGGCGGCCGGACTGCCCATGGCCTCCGTGCTGTTCGGGGCCCAGGCCGGGCTGATGGTGCTGCCGCTGATGCTCTTCCACCAGATGCAGTTGATGGTGTGCGCGGTCCTCGCCAAGCGGTGGGCCCGGCAGGTGGAGGCGGCCGCCCCCGCCGCCGCACCGGCGGCCGCCGCACGGCCGCGGGAGGTCGTGGCCGGCCGGAGGTGAGCCCGGTCCGCCGCGCAGCGCTGCGGCGGTGTGCCCGCTCAGCGCAGGGCGTCGACCACCAGGACCGCCCCCGCCATCGCCAGGAACAGCGCGTACGCGGCCAGGGCACGCCCCCGGTCACCGGAGCGCAGCTGGCACAGCAGAACCCAGGCGAAGATCCCCGCCTCCAGCGCGGCTCCGGCGACGCCGACGGGAGGGTGCCACAGCCCCACCAGGAGCGCGACGGCGCCGAGCGTGTGCAGCGTGCCGAGCAGGGTGACCACCCACAGGCGCCGCCCCTCCAGGACACCCAGCCGGGTCAGCTCGTCGAGCCGTTCCAGGCCGGGCCGCGCACGGATCAGCTGGGCGACCGCGGAGGGGACGACTTCCAGCAGCAGGAGGACGGTCGACACGACGGCGAGTGCGAACACCCGGACAGTCTGCCGTACGTTCGAAAACCCTCAGTCCCCGCGGCAGATGACGAAGTCCGGGTAGGGATGGCGTCCCGGCCGGTCGCCGATCTCCTCGACGGCCCGCCGGACCTCGCGGAGCTGGTCCACGGTCATCTCCAGCGGCGGCTCGTCGGGCTGGTGGGTGGTGCGGACGGGGTAGTCCACGCCCGGCTCGCGGGTCATCTCGATGTGGCAGCCCAGCACGTGGGTGACCGGGCGCTCCCCGGCGAAGGCGACCAGCCGGTCGAGGGTGCGCCGGAAGGCGGCCCAGTCCTCGACGTACAGCCGGCCCGGGTAGACCGTGTCGCCGGTGAGCAGGAAACCGGTCGCCGGGTCGTAGTAGGTGACGGCCGAGGCGTGGTGGCCGGGCGTGGCGAGGCACTCCAGGACCCGCCCGCCGAGGTCCAGGGGCGCCACGCGGTCGGGGTCCTGGGTGAAGCCGAGGAAGTCCCAGGCGCCGTCGCGGTCCGCCGGCACGACGACCGTGTCCGGGCGGCCGGCGAACTGCGCGTCGCCGGCGACGTGGTCGCCGTGGGCGTGGGTGTGCAGCACGAGCAGCTCGTAGCCGGGACGCTGCAGGGCGGGCGGCCGCAGTTCGAACAGCTCGTCCACGACCTCCCGCAGCGGGAAGAACTCCTCCTCCGGCGTGGCCCCGGTGTCCAGGAGCACCGCGCGGTCGTCCCCGAAGAGCAGGAAGAGGAACGGCGCCTCGTAGTGGACCGCCTTGTTCTGCCGCAGGACGAAGGTGCGTTCGTCGTACTCGAACACCTGGATGTCGGGATCGGTGTTGTGCTTGGCCGATGCCGACCCGTGGATCCAGCGCACGTCGAGCGGCTCCGGCGCCGGAGGGGCGGATGCGTTCATGACCTCTTCTCCTGCCGGGAGTCGTGGCGCCGGCCGGACCGGCCCGCGGGTGGGCCCCACCGGGCGGCGCGGGCACCGTTTTGTGCGTCCCACCGGTCGGGAGGGACACTGTCCACGTGACCTCACAGGCAACAGTGGCGATGTTCATCCAGCCTATCGGCGTCCTCGCCCCGGACCGCGAGGCCGGGTGCGCGGCCGGGTGCGTGGCCGGCGGCGACACCGAGGCCGTCGACAAGGAGGTGGCCCCCTGATGGCTCCGCGCCTCGTGCTCGTGCGGCACGGCCAGACCGAGTGGTCCAAGAGCGGCCAGCACACCGGCAGGACCGACATCCCGCTCACCGAGGAGGGCCGGGAGGCCGCGCGCCTGCTGGGCAAGCGCCTGGCCCGCGCCCCCTGGCACGACTTCCCCGGCGCCCGGGTCCGCACCAGCCCCCTCCAGAGGGCCCGCGACACCTGCGAACTCGCCGGGTTCGGCGACCGGGCGCGGACCTGGGACGCGCTGCGGGAGTGGGACTACGGCGAGTACGAGGGCCGTACGTCGCCGGAGATCCGGGAGGAACGCCCCGGCTGGGTGATCTGGCGCGACGGCGTCGTCGGCGGCGAGACCTCGTGGCAGGTCGCCAACCGCGCGGACGAGGTGGTGGCCTGGGCCAAGGAGGAGGACAGCGACGCGGTCGTCTTCGCCCACGGCCACTTCCTGCGCACCCTGGCTGCCCGCTGGCTGCGGCTCGACCCGATGCGCGGCATGGTGCTGAGCCTGGCCCCGGCCTCGCTGTCGGTCCTCGGCTGGGAGTACGGCGACCCCGCGATCACCCTCTGGAACGACACCGCCCACCTGCAGTGACGCGCTGACCCGCGGGGCGCCCGGCGGGTTCAGCGGGCCCAGGGCGGGCTGATCCGCGACCCGTCGGCGAGCACCGCCTCCAGACCGACGCCGGTGGTCACCCAGACGGAGGCGGGGCCCTGGCCCGGGTTCTCCAGGGCCAGGCGGGAGCCGGCGGGCGCCGTGGCGACGTCGCCGGGGGACAGGTCGTACGCCTCGCCGTCGATGGTCAGGCGCGGGCTGCCGGACAGGACGAGGAAGACCTCCTCGCGGCTGATGGTGTGCCCGGGACCGGCGGTCCCGGCCGGTACCTCGCCGCGCCACGCGCACAGTTCGGTGCTGCCGGTGGCGGTGCGGGCGTACGAGACGAAGCGGACGCCGTGCAGGTCGTGGACGACGGCGTCGGCGGAACGGACGACGGGCATACGGGCTCCTGTTCCCCGATGGGCAAGCAATTTGAGCAAGTTGCTTGCCCATATGCTCAAGCTGCTTGCGTACTGTGTCAAGGTGGCCGCATGAAGGACGAAGAGGCCCTGGCCATGGCCCTGGGCGTCAACCTGCTCGCCGCCGCCGGCGCCCTCACCGCAGCCATCCACGACGGCGTCGTCGCCCGCGGCTTCGACGACCTGCGCCCCGCCCACGGCTTCGCCTTCGCCCGGATGGCGGCCGGCGGCGCGACCGTCACCGAACTCGCCGCGCACCTCGGGGTGACCCGTCAGGCGGCCGGGCAACTCGTGGACGAACTCGAGGCCAAGGGCTACGCCGAACGCCGCCCCCACCCGGACGACGCCCGGGCCCGGCTCGTCGTGCTCACCGACCGCGGCCGGGCCTGCACCCGCGCCGCCGACCAGGCCGCCGCCGACGCCGTACGCCCCTGGGCCGACGTGCTCGGCGAGGACCGGCTGCGCGCCCTGTGCGCGGACCTGGGGCGGCTCGCCCCCGGCGGCCCGGTCCGGCCGACGTGGTAGCCGGGACCCCGGCGATGGACTTCACCGGAGACTTCGAGACCCACTTCACGGTGCCGGCACCGCGGCCCGGGGACGAGGAGCGGATACGCCACTGGGCGGAGCGCAACGGCCTCAAGTACACCCGCATCGTGCTCGACCGGGGCGCCACCCCCGACCAGCCCATGCTGACGCTGCGCGGCCGCGGCGCCCTGCCCGCGCAGCGCGCCGCCGCCGCCCGGTGGACCGGACGGCTGCGCGCCGAGGGGATCGGCGTCGCCCGCGTGAAGATCGAGGCCGCGCCCTGGAACGCCGGCGTCCCGCACACCGGCGGGCAGGCCCGTGCCCTGCCGCCCGGCTGCTACTTCGAGCACCACGTCAAGCTCGTCATCACCGACCCCGCCCGCCTGGACGAGGTCCGGGCGATCGCCGGGCGGCACGCCGCCCACGTCTCCCGCAACGCCCGCCGTGACCTCGGCGACCGCGGCCACGAACGCTTCGTCACCCAGCGCTGCCGCGACGTCGGGCGCCCCGAGGCGCGGCAGCGGCTCGACCGCCTCCTCGCGGACCTCACGCAGGCCGGCCTCACGGCGGTGGAGGTCGAGGAGGAGTTCGTCGTGCACGACGACCGTCCCGCCCTCGACGACGGCTGGATCGACGAGGCGCAGGCCCGGTGACCGCCCCCGCGGAGCGGGACCCGGCGGCCGCCGCCCGGCGGGCCGTCCTGGACCACCTGCTGGCCCTGGTCGCGCGGTCCCCGCTGGGCGAGTACCTCGTGCTGCGCGGCAGCATGGTGCTGCCCGCCTGGGTCGGGGCCGCCGCCCGCGAGCCGGCCGACCTCGACTGGATCGTCCCGCCCTCCCTGGCGGTGCCGATCGACCCGCTCCACCCCCACCCGTACGTCGACGAGCGGGCCACCGTGCAGCAGTGGCCGGAGGCCGCCGACGGCGCCGTCCGTCCCGAGATCTGGACGGACGAGGAGTTCGGCACCGGCGGGCAGCGGGCCCACGTCCCGCCCGAGGGCCTGCACTGGATCGTCGGCCCGGAACCGGACGGCTCCGACGGCCCCGACGGCCCGCCCGGCGAACTGCTGGAACTGGTCCGCGCCCACCCCGACGCCGCCCCCGGCGTACGCCTCGACCCGGAGGGCGCCCGCGACGACGGCAGTTGGACCTACGCGGAGTACGACACGCCCGGCGTGCGCCTGGTCGTCCCCTGGCACGCGGACGGACTGCCCCCGGGCGAGGTGCGCCTGGACTTCGCCCGCGACGAACGACTCCCCGAGCCGCCCGTCCTGACCGCCGTGCCGCGCGGCGACGGCGGGCCCCCGGCCGCGGTACTCACCGCGAGCCGTGAACTCTCCCTCGCCTGGAAGCTGCTGTGGCTGCAGGCCGACGCCGCCGCCGAGGGCCGCGCCCAGGGCAAGGACCTCTACGACGCGGTCCTCCTCGCAGAGGCGCCCGGCACCGCCCTCTCCCCACGCCTGCTGCGCCGGGTGATGAGCCGCGAGCCCGGCCACCCGGCCTCCGCACCTCGCCTCACCGAGGTCGCCCCGCACTCCGTCGACTGGGACGCCTTCCGCGCCGCCCACCCCCACGTCACCGGCACGGCCGCGGAGTGGCTCGACCGCCTGGCGCATGCCCTGGACAGCGTTCTGACGGACGGTCACTGACGCTGCCGGGACGCACCCGGCGCGGCCCCACTCCGCGCCCGTCGCGCCGGGCGGTCGCCGGAGGCAGACGAAAACGGCATGCCGGCACTGCGCCCCACGGACTAGCCTCGGCGCTCGTGACCGCTGACCCCGCCCCCATACCGGCCGAGTTCGTCCGCTTCGCGGTCGCGCTGGAACCCGGCGAACTGGCCGTCGGCTACGCCACCGGCCGCGTCACGGACACCGACGCGCGACGGCTGGCGTTCCTGCGCCGGTGCGACCTGGGGGAGCTCGGCGGGAGGTTCGCCGCCCTGATGGAGGCGGAGCCGCAGGTGTGGCGGAGGGTCGCCGCCGACGCGGGCCCGGAGGCCGGGCGGGTCTGGGCGTACCTGGAGGGGGCACGGCGCGGGGAACCGGACGCCGCCGGGCGGAGGGAGTTCCTCGTCGGGCGGGCGGCGGCCGGGCGGGGCATGAACTGGGCGGACTCCGCTCCGCTGCTCGGGACCGACCGGCCCGAGGAGGTGGACGCGGCCTTCGAGCGCGGGGAGCCGCTGGTGGGCGTGGCGGTCATCGGGCTGGCGCTCAACCACCCTGACGCCGCCGCGATCCTGCCGCGCGTCGCCCGGGCGCTGGAGGCGCCGTACGGGGAACTGCGCCGGCAGGGCGTCGTGGCCCTTGCCCACGTCGCCCGTCTGCACGGCACCGTCGACGACCGGTGCCTGGAACTGCTGCGCGGCCTGCCGCCCGGGACCGAGGCGCACGACGACATCCTCGCGTACGTGCCGCTGCACCGGCTGCCGTGGTGGCTGCGCCGATCCGGCTACGCGAGGCGCCTGCGGGCCTTCGTCCGGCATCCCCGCATCGTGCCGGGGCGCGCCACGAAGCGGCCTGGGGGCCGTCCCGCTTCGCCCGGTGGCGGCGCGTGAGGGCGGTTAGCATGCCAGGAGAACGTGATCGCGGTTAAGGAGGCGGGTCCACCATGGCGGACGACGTCACGATCCCCGGCATCGACCCCACGTCCGAGCCGAGCGGCGCCGGCTGCGCCGACTGCGGTGCCGGTCAGGGACCGGGCTGGTGGCTCCACCTGCGCCGCTGCGCGCAGTGCGGGCACATCGGCTGCTGCGACTCCTCGCCCTCCCAGCACGCCACGCGGCACGCGCAGGAGGAGGGCCACCCGTTCATCACCAGCTACGAGCCCGGTGAGGACTGGTACTGGAACGTCGAGACCGAGCAGTACTACGACGGTCCCGCACTGACCCCGCCGAACTCGCGCCCGGAGGGGCAGCCCTCCCCGGGGCCCGCGGGCAAGGTCCCCGAGGACTGGCAGGCGCAGTTGCACTGACGGCGCGCCCCCGGGGGCGGCACGGCCGCCCCCGGAACGCACGGCCCGCGGCGCGCGGCCGCTACGCGGCGCCCTCGGGCAGCCGTACCCGCGCCAGCTGCCGGGACTGGGCCACGAGCCGGCCCGCCGAGTCCCAGACCTCGGCGTCCTCCTCCATGTAGCCGTCAGCGAAGTTCCGGGTGGAGTGCTTCAGCCGCAGCCACCCCGGCTCGGGCCTGGCCCGGACGTGGGCGGTCAGCTCCAGCGTGGGGGCCCAGCCCGGGATGCCCAGGTCGAAGCTGACCGGCGGCAGGCTGTCCACGGCGAGCAGCAGCATCAGCGGGTCGGGCTCACGGCCGTCGGGCATCCGCAGCCAGCCCTGCACCATGCCGCGGCCCGACGGGGCGCCGACCGCCCAGCCTGCCGTGTCCGGGTCCAGCCGCAGCTCGATGCGCTCCAGCATCGGGGATATCTTCAGGAACTCCGGCGGCGCCACGTCGGTCCCCACGCACTTCTCCGGCGGCGGCATCCGCGGAGGAGTGGCGGAGGTGCGCACGTCGCCCGCGTGGTCGTGGCCGCTCAGGTCGCCGTAGGTCGCGACCGCACGCAGCCGCTCCTCGCCCTCCTGCTCCAGGGACACCATGCCGGTCGAGACGGTGCGGCCGCGGCGCAGGGTCTGCGTGCGGGCGGTCACCGGGCCCGGGCGCGACGTCGACAGGTAGTAGGCACTGATCGAGAACGGATCCCGGTGTCCCTGCCCGTCGCCGCCCAGCTCCTCGGCGAGCGCCCGGCCGGCGAGGGCGAGCAGCAGCCCGCCGTTGACGCCCATGCCGATCCGCCACCCCTCGTGGAGTTCGGCGTCGTAGACCGAGGGCTCGCCCGGACGTGCCGTGACGGCCGTCTCGCGGTCGAATCCGTGCTTCTCATGCATCGTCAGTGTTCCTTGAGGTCGAACGAGGTGAACAGCGCGTCGAGCGCTTCGTCGATGGACGCGGCGCCGGTGCCCAGGGCCAGCGAGCCCCACAGCCACAGCTGCGCCACACCGTGCAGCCCGGACCACACGGCGCCGGTGAGCGCCCGGGTGTCCGCGCCGGGCCGCCAGCCCTCCGCCTGCGCGGCGCGCACGAGCACGAGGAGGTGGTCGTCGAAGGCCGACATGCCGGCCCGGCCCAGTTCCTTGTCCCGGGGGTCCAGCAGGTCGTGCCGGAACATCAGGGTGAACATCGCCGGCCGTCCCAGCGCGTACGCCACGTAGCCGCGGGCCCCGGCCCGCAGCCGTGCGGCCGCCGGCGCCCCCTCGGGGCACGCCCGTACGGCCGCTTCGGCGCGCACGTTGAGTTCCCTGAACCCCACGGTGGCCACGGCCGACAGCAGCGCCGCCCGGTGCGGGAAGTGCTTCAGCGGCGCCCCGTGCGACACGTTGGCGCGCCGTGCGATGGCCCGCAGGGTCAGCCCCTCGACGCCGTCGTCGTCCAGGACGGCGAGGGCGGCGTCGAGCAGGCGCGCGCGGGGAGCGGTGGTCATGGTGGACAGTGTCCACCTCGAGGTGGACACTGTCTACCTCGGGCCGGCGGGTCCTCGGGTTTGCGGGTCCGAGGGTCTCCGGATACGGCGGGACCGGCCGGCGCAGGGGGCGCACCTCGCCGGCCGGTCCCGCACGCGTGTACGCGTGCTGGGACGGGTCAGACCCGCCCGGCCGTCGGCGCGGGCAGGGCGATCCGCTCTTCGCCCGCGTACACGTTCATGGAGGTGCCCCGCAGGAAGCCGACGAGCGTGAGGCCGGACTCGGCGGCGAGGTCGACGGCGAGGGAGGACGGGGCCGAGACGGCGGCGAGCACCGGGATGCCGGCCATCACGGCCTTCTGGGCGAGTTCGAACGAGGCCCGCCCCGAGACCATCAGGATCTTCCCGGCCAGCGGCAGCAGGTCCTGCTGGAGGGCGCGGCCCACGAGCTTGTCCACGGCGTTGTGGCGGCCCACGTCCTCGCGGACGTCGAGCAGTTCGCCCTCGGACGTGAAGAGCGCGGCCGCGTGGAGTCCGCCGGTCCGGTCGAAGACCCGCTGCGCGGCGCGCAGCCGGTCGGGGAGCGCGGACAGCAGGGCGGGTTCGAGCCGCAGCGGCGAGGCGTCGGCGATGGCCCAGCGGGCCGTGGTCCGTACGGCGTCGAGGCTGGCCTTCCCGCACAGGCCGCAGGAGGACGTCGTGTAGACGTTGCGCTCCAGCGTGATGTCGGGGACGGGGACGCCGGGGGCGAGGCGTACGTCGACGACGTTGTAGGTGTTGGACCCGTCGACGGTCGCGCCCGCGCAGTACACGATGTTCGCCAGTTCGTCCGCGCTCCCGAGCACCCCCTCGCTGACCAGGAAGCCGGCCGCGAGGGCGAAGTCGTCCCCGGGGGTGCGCATGGTGATCGCCAGTGGCTTGCCGTTGAGCCGGATCTCCAGCGGCTCCTCCGCGACCAGGGTGTCCGCCCGGTGGTCGACCGCTCCGTCCCTGATCCTCAGTACCCGACGCCGTTCGGTGACCCGTCCCATGTCGATCAGTCCCGGTTCTGTACGTGCTGGAAGCCGTATCGGCCCTTGATACAGAGGTTGCCACGGTGACCTCGCCGGCGTGCGGCGAGATCACCTCGACGAGTACGCCGGCCCTGGGTTCTCAGCCCCGGACGAATACTGTGTACAGTATTCGTCTCCACGAGGTCAAGGGGTCGTAAAGGCGGTCCCGGCCGCGTTCCGGCGGAGGGGAGTTCCGTTCCGCCGAGGGGAGTTCACCCGATTCCTCCCAGGATGCCTTGGCCTTCAGGCGGGGGAGGAATGGGTCCTTGGGCCGGAGCCGCGAAGCGGCGGAGCTCTCGGCGTATCCGTTCTGACCTGCACTCTCCTTCGTTGTCAGTGGGGGCTGTTAGGTTCCGGGGCGTGACATCGACAGTGGTGGCCGGGCAGGGGTCGGGGCATGCCCGGTTCGCCTTTCGGTTGCGTGTGCCGTCGTCGGCGGGTGCCGGTCTGGAGGCGGAGTGGGCGCGTTGCCGGTGGGTGTGGAATGAGTGTGTGGCGGTGTCCCGCAAGGTCCATGGCCTGAACAGGACCGCCGGGCAGAAGGTCGCGTGCGGTCCTGCGCAGCTGGACAGGATGCTGACCGAGGCGAGGCGGTCGATGGCGTGGCTGCGGGACGGCAGCTCGGTGCCGCAGCAACAGGTCGTCCGGGACTTCGCCAAGTCCCGTGCCAAGGCGTTGAAGGACATTACGGCGCGGCTGCCGATGCGGCAGCGGGCCGGGATGCCCCGGATCAAGCGCAAGCGCGAGGCCGCCCCGTCGCTGAACTACACCAGGCGGGGTTTTAGGCTCAAGGACGGACGCCTGCACCTGGCCGGTGGCATCGTTGTGACGGTGGTGTGGTCCCGCGACCTGCCCAGCCAGCCCACGTCGGTACGTGTGTACCGGGACAGCCTCGGTCACTGGTACGCCTCGTTCGTGGTCGCCGTCGAGGTGCAGCCGCTGCCCGCCACCGGCGCCGTGATCGGCGTGGACTGGGGCGTCGTTAAGACCGCGACCACGACCAGCGACGCCTACGACCTGCCGCACGCCCAGCACGGGAAGACCGCCGCACATCGTCTCGCGCGGTATCAGCGGATGATGGCTCGCCGTAAGCCTGCTCGTGGGCAGACTGGGTCCAGGGGCTACCGCAAGGCCAGGCACCAGACGGCCAAGCTGCACAAGAAGGTGGCGCGGCAGCGGCAGGACACTGCCCGCAAGTGGGCCAAGCGCGTTGTGCGCGACCACGACGTCATCGCGGTCGAGGACTTCCGGCCGAAGTTCCTCGCGAAGACCACCATGGCGCGCAAGGCGGCGGACGCCGCGATCGGCGCCACGAAGACGGCCCTGATCGAGCTGGGCCGCAAGCACGGGCGGGACGTCCGCCTGGTGCATCCCGCGCACACCAGCATGGACTGCGCGTCGTGCGGAGCGAGAACCAAGCACGCACTTCCTCTTTCGGAACGTACCTACACCTGCACCGTGTGCGGAGTCGTCTTGCCCAGGGACAAGAACTCCGCTCGCGTGATGCTGGTCCGGGCAGGTCTCGACCCGGCTGGTGCCGATCGTGTAAGCGCTGGTGGACCGCTGGTCCCCAGCCCACGTGAGCCAGGAATCCCCGTCCTTTAGGACGGGGAGGATGTCAAAGGGAGAAAGGCAGGTCCACGAAAGCGCCGACGGCGAGGTGGAGCCCCATGGCGAGCAGCGAGAGCCCGAAGACGCACATGAAGACCGCCAGCCCCGCGGGCTCGGACCACGTGCGCGTCGTCAGCTCGGGGTTGTGCGGGTCGTAGGTGATCTCCGCCCGCAGCGGGTCGCCGTCCACGTCGTTGCCCTCGCCGAGGTGCTCCCGGGGCACGCCGTCGAGGTCGGTGAAACGGTAGACCGGTTCGCGGCCGCCGTGCCGCTGCCTGCGGTCGAAGGTGGCGACCACCGTGATGCCGCGCCGGCGCAGGGTCCGTGCGTCCCGCGCGGACCCCCATGCCCCGTGGAGCAAGCCCCCGGCGGCCAGCAGGGGAGCGGCGCCCAGCGCCCACTTCGCGACGGCCGCGCCGTCCCCGGTGACGGCCAGCCAGACCAGCACGGCGAGGTAGGCCAGGGCGCCGCCGACCCCCGGGGCGTAGGTCCAGAAGCCGTCCGGCGCCCCGTCGTCCGGTTTCGCCCCGTCCTTCGCGGGGGGCGGCACGGACAGGACCTCGACCAGCGTGCCGCCGTCCTCCCGCGGCTCGTCGGCGTCGCGGGGCGGGAGCAGGGAGCTGACGGCGGCGGTGAAGGCCGCGACCGCCTCGGCGCTGTGGTGCGTCAGCGCGTGGACCCTCGCGGGCCCTCGCGCCGCCGTGAGGACGATCTCCACCGTACGGCCGTGCCGCCCGGCGGCGCGGACCTCCTCGATCGCGGCCGGCGGGATGCGCCGCCGCTCCGTCCCCTCGTCCAGCAGCACCTCGCCGGCCCGCAGACGGACGGTCGCGCCGCCCCCTCGCAGCACCAACTCCGGTATCCCCGCGGCGGATGCGTCGCTCGTCACGGCATCACGGTAGGGGACCGGCCGGAGCCGCGGAATAGCATCGGCGCACGACGGACGCGGCCGGACGCGGCCGGGCGAGGAGGTGTGCGGTGGCCGGGGACCCGTTCTCGGTGAGCCGGGGGACGTGGTGGCGCATCGGCGTCCCACTGGCCGCCGCGGCCCTGCTGGTCGCCCAACTGGCCTGGGGGAACGGCCCGCGACGGGAGGCGGTGGCGGTCTCCCGGCCGGGGGAGTGCGGCAAGGGCGCCGCGCGGCAGGTCGGCGAGCCCGGCGTGTCACGCGACATGGTCATCGGGAGCTACGGCGCGGACAACCTCCCCCGGATGAAGGGCAGGCCGACCTTCAAGGTGCGCTTCACCGTCTCGCCGGGACCGGACCGGCGCCCGCTGACGCTGCGGACCCCGCTGGCCGGCGCGGTCACGGTGCAGGTGCACGCCGGGCGCGGCGGCGGCCTCCTCGCCGGCGCCCGCGGCCTCACCGCCCGGATCGACGAGGAGATGTACGAGGCCGGCCAGGCCCCTCCCGCGACCGGCGCCGTCCGCGTGACGGAGGACGACGTCCTCCGGCTCGTCGTCGAACTGCCGGACGGTGCGATCTGCCCGGGAGTCACCATGGCCGACCTCATCTCCAGGCGTCCCGGCGGCAACGACGCCGCCGACCTCACCGTGGTCACCGTCGTCCTCGCCGACCGGGCCTCCGGTCTGCGCATGGAGGCGCAGAGCGGAGTGGTTTGACGCGCTGTGCCCGGGCTGGGTACAAACGTGCGACTCCAACGTCCCGTACGCCGCATGGGGGGCCTCGCGCTCGTGAGCACCACGGACACCGATCAGGGCACCGAGCCGCCGGTCACCACCTGCTACCGGCATCCCAAGCGCGAGACGTACGTGCGCTGCACCCGCTGCGACCGCTCCATCTGCCCCGACTGCATGCGCGAGGCGGCCGTCGGCCACCACTGCCCGGAGTGCGTGAAGGAGGGCGGCAGGAGCGTCCGCCAGGCGCGCACCGTCTTCGGCGGCCGCGTGGCGACCTCGGGCGCGCCGGTGGTGACGCAGATCCTGATCGCCCTGAACGTCGTGGCCTACCTCGGCGAACTGGTGCGCTCCGACCTCGTCGCGCGCTTCGGCGCCCTGGGGCAGGGGCTGTTGGGCCCCGACGGCGCGGCGTACGTGTACGACGGCTCGGCGTACCCCGGCTTCGAGGCCGTCGGCATAGCCCACGGCGAGTGGTACCGGCTGATCACCTCGGCCTTCCTCCACCAGCCGCCGGGGCAGGGCACCTTCGGGATCCTGCACATCCTCCTCAACATGTACTCGCTGTGGACCCTCGGCCCGGCCGTCGAGGCCCAGTTGGGCCGGATCCGTTTCGTCGGGCTCTACCTGCTGTCCGCCCTCGGCGGCTCCGTGCTGGTGTACCTGATCGCCCCGTACACCGGCGCCGTCGGTGCCTCCGGCGCGATCTTCGGCCTGGGCGCGGCCTACTTCGTCCTCGGCAAGCGCCTCCACCACGACCCGGTCGGCGGGCGGCAGCTCCTCATCGGCCTGCTGGTCTGGATGGCGGTCTCCGCCGCCGTGACCTCCTGGCAGGGCCACCTCGGCGGCCTGCTCACCGGAGGTGCGGTCGGCCTCGTCCTGGCCCACGCGCCCCGCAGGCACCGCGCCTTGTGGCAGGCGGCCGGGATGGCGGCGGTGCTGCTGGTGCTGGTGACCCTGGTCGTCCTGAAGACCTCCCAGCTCACCGGCGCCGCATAGCGGGCGCCGCGCCGCCGGTGTGAAGCGCGTCACGCTTGGGTGCGGTGTCCGCGCCGGGGTCCTGCGCGCGTAGACTGTAGACGAAAGCCAATCATCCCCGGGAAAGGTTGGGGCCTCGATGCTGTCCAGCGGGCTGTCGCAGGGATCCGTGCCCAAGCTCCAGCGTCCGGGGCCCCTGCGTGAGCAGGTGTACGAAGCGCTGCTCGAGCTGATCATCACCCGCTCGCTCACCCCCGGCCAGCACCTGGTGGAGACCGAACTCGCCGGCCACCTCGGCGTCTCCCGCCAACCGGTGCGCGAGGCACTGCAACGGCTCAACACCGAGGGGTGGGTGGACCTGCGCCCGGCCCAGGGGGCCTTCGTCCACGAGCCCACCGACGAGGAGGCCGACCAACTCCTGGTCGTCCGCGCCCTGCTGGAGACGGAGGCGGCCCGCCTCGCCGCGGCCAACGCCACCACCAAGGGCCTGGAGCGGCTGGACGGGCTGTGCGAGACGGGCGAGGCGGCCGTCGCCGCCGACGACGTCGACGCGGTCGTCGCGGCGAACGCCGCCCTCCACGCCTGCGTCATGGAACTGGCCGGGAACGCGGTGCTCGCCGAACTCGCCCGGCAGGTCGAGCGGCGCGTGCGCTGGTACTACACCCCGGTGGCCCGGCAGCGCGGCATGCAGTCGTGGGTCGAGCACCGCGAGCTGATCGCGGCGATCGCCGACCGCGACGGGGAGCGCGCCCAGCAGGTCATGCGCGCCCACACCGAGCACACCAGGACCTCGTACCACCAGCGCTCCCACGAGGACTGACCCCGCCCCGCCCCGCCGGGCCCCGCGGGCTCAGAGCAGCGGCTTGCCGTCGAAGTGGCCGAGGTCCTCGCGGTACAGCTCCACGTTGACCCCGTTGGGATCGCGGATGTAGAGGCTGTCCTCCACGCCGCGGTCCGGCCCGAGGTACTCCACCCCGGCCTCGTCCAGCCGGCGCTTCGCCTCGGTGAACTGCTCGCCGGTCACCGACAGCGCCAGGTGCTGCAGTCCGCCGATCGTCTCGTGCTGCTCGGGGTGCTCGTGGCCGGGGAAGTCGAAGAACCCCAGCAGGTTGTCGTGGCCGATGTCGAAGAAGAAGTGGCTGGAGCCCGCGTAGTCCCGGTTCTCCACCAGCTCCACCAGGGGGAAGCCCAGGAACTCCTGGTAGAAGCGGACGGTCTCCTCGACGTCGCGGCAGATGAACGCGACGTGGTGCACCCCCGCCGCCCGCGTCGCCGGTCGTTCCGCCGGTTCCCGCAGGTACCTCCCGCGCAATTCCTCGCGCCGTGCCCGTACGGCCTCCAGCTGCTCGCCCTGCGGCTCACCCATGATCGATCCCGCCTCCTCTGACCCCGCGCTTAATGCGGTGCGCCGGAAGATATACCCGATTAGCCTCCGGGCATGGTGTCCATCGACCGACTCGCGGCATTCGCCCTGGTATCCCTGGTGCTCGTGGTGATCCCCGGCCCCAGCGTCCTCTTCGTCATCGGCCGCGCGCTCGCCCACGGGCGTCGTGTCGCGCTGACCTCCGTCGCCGGCAACACGCTCGGCTCGTACGTCCTGGTGGTCGCGGTCGCCCTCGGGGTCGGCCCCGTGGTGGAGCGCTCGGCGCTGCTGTTCGCGACCCTCAAGCTCGCCGGCGCCGCCTACCTGGTGTACCTGGGGGTCAAGGCGCTGCGGCACCGCGGGGCCCTGGCCATGGTGTCCGGGGACGCGGGGGCGGCGCGCGGCGCGCTGCGCACGCTCGGCGAGGGCTTCGTGGTCGGGGTCTCGAACCCCAAGACGATGGTCTTCTACGCGGCGGTGCTGCCGCAGTTCGTCGACCGTACGGCCGGTCACGTCACCGTGCAGATGCTGCTGCTCGGCCTGGTCTTCAACGCGATCGCCCTCGTCTCGGACAGCACCATGGGCCTCGTCGCCGCCGCGGCCCGTTCGTGGTTCGCCCGTTCCCCGCGCCGCCTGTCGCTGGTCGGCGGTGCGGGCGGCCTCGCGATGATCGGCCTCGGTGTCACCGTCGCCGCGACGGGACGTACCGACTGATCGGCGTCCCGCTGGTTAGGCTGGGCGGATGGACGACGGACACGCGGACGACACGGCCGCCCTGGAGCGGCTGCGCCACCTGCGCGGCAGCATCGACAACCTGGACGCGGCCCTGGTGCACCTCCTCGCGGAACGCTTCAAGGCCACCCAACAGGTGGGTGAGCTCAAGGCGGCGCACAACATGCCGCCCGCCGACCCCGGGCGCGAGGCGGAGCAGATCGCCCGGCTGCGCCGGATGGCCGAGGAGGCGCACCTCGACCCGGCCTTCGCGGAGAAGTTCCTGAAGTTCATTGTGGAAGAGGTCATCCGGCACCACAAGGCCATCGCCGCCGACCGCTCGGGCTGACGGACGGCCGCGTGGGCCTCAGCCGTGGCGTACCACGGCTGAGGCCCACGTCATTCCGGCACGGCACCAGGCCCTGTCGTCAAAGTCCCGCCTGCCCCGCGGCGCCTGGCACGGCACCTCGCTGCGTTGTCGAATCGTCCGAGTAGCCCACTACGAGGACGACTCTCCGCCTTGCGATGCACCGCACCAGACCCCGCGGGGCCCGCCCTTCGGGCGGTGGGGGCACCTCCCAGCGGAGCTGGGGGAGCTACTTTGACGACAGGGCCTACGCCACGGGGGTGGTCCGGGGACGCCGCGGCGGACGGGAGGGACACCCGGTCGTCGGGCACGAGGTGCCGTGCCGGAGCCCCGGGTGCTCTCCGGCGGTCACGTCAGATCGCCTCCCTGCTGATGGGCTGCGGGTTGGGCTCGATGTCCTTCTTCTTCGGACGTCCCGGCGGGGTGAGGAAGAGCGCGACGAAGCCGGCGAACAGCGAGATCGAACCCGCGAGGGTGAACGCCCCGCTGTGGCCCCAGTGGCTGACGACGAAGGCACCCATTCCGGAGCCGAGCAGACCCGACACCAGCTTGGAGCTGTAGACCAGCCCGTAGTTGGACGCGTTGTTGTTCTCACCGAAGTAGTCGGCCGTCATCGCCGCGAACATCGGGAAGATCGCGCCGCCGCCGAAGCCGGAGATGGACGAGAAGATCAGGAACAGCGGCAGGTTCTTGATGTCCGCCGACCACAGGATGCCGTACTGCGCGAGGCCGAGGACGAGGCAGACGAAGATCAGGCACTGCTTGCGCCCGTAGCGGTCGGACAGCCAGCCGATGACGCCGCGGCCCGTGCCGTTGACGATCGCCTTCAGGGACATGGCCGTGGCCACGATCCCGCCGGCGAAGCCCGCCTCCTCACCGATGTCGACCTGGAAGGCGATGCCGAAGATGTTCACGCCCGAGGTGCACAGCAGGCAGAACCACATCAGCGCGACCCGGCCGGTCCGCCACGCCTCGGCGGGGGTGTACTGCCGGACGGCGGGCGGGTTCTTCTCCATGGCGCGCCGGGCCCGCGGGTCGTCGGGCACCTTCAGCGGGTCGACGTCGGCCGGCCACCAGTTCTTCGGCGGGTCCTTGAAGAAGTACCCCGCCACCGCGACGGTCGCCGCGAGGAAGACACCGACCGAGACCAGCACCCAGCGGAAGTTGGTCAGGTTCATGTAGCCGGTGAAGAGGAAGACGAACGGCACCGAGCCGTAGGCGAAGCCGCCGTTGACGAAGCCGGTCTTGCCTCCCTTCCGTTCCGGGTACCACTTGCCGACCATGTTGACGCAGGTCGCGTAGACCATGCCGGCGCCCATGCCGCTGAACATGCCGAAGCCGATGTACGCGACGACGACGTGCGGTGCGTACGCCAGCGACAGGTAGCCCAGGAAGGTGCCCAGGGCGCCGCACATCATCGCGTAGCGCGCCGGCAGCTTCCCGGACTCGCGGAGCTTGCCCGCCGGGAAGGCCACCGCGGCCTGGAAGAACACCCAGACCCCGAGCATCCAGAAGATGTGCAGGCTGCTCCACGAGTGCGCGGTGTGGAGCGTGTCCTCGGCGGACGCGAACGCGTACTCCGCCGAGCTGATGCCCATCATGCCTACCCACGGCAGGATGACCATCCACTTGCGCTTCCGGCCCATGATGTCCAGGTCGGACTCGCCGACGCGGAACACCCGGCCGTTGTGGTCGGTCACCTCTCGGTAGGTGACGGGTGGTTGGGACGTCGATGTCGTTGACGCCATTGTCATGATTCCCCTGCCTCGAAAGAGTCTGGCCAGCGCCCCCTGGACCTGGGGCCGGCACGGGTCGGTCTCCGTGGAGACCGACCCGTGCCGGCCCCCGTGCTCTTTTCGTGCTGCGCGGCGGGCCCGGTCCGCGCGGTTCACGCGCGCCCGGCCCCGTCACAGGTGGTGCGTCGGGTCAGGGCAGCCCCGCTGCCCCGGCCCACCGGTGGGCGGTGCCCAGCACCGCCACCGGCTGCTCTGTGGTGTGCGACCGTACGTCCTCGCGCCGCCCGGCGTCCGCCATCGGTCAGATCACCCCGCCGGTCCGCAACACGCCCAGCTCCTCGGCGGAGAGACCCAGTTCGGTGGTGTAGATGTCGTGGTTGTGTTCGCCGAGGAGGGGTGAGCGGTGGATGGTGGTGGGTGAGTCGGAGAGTTTGAGGGGGTTGCCGACGGTG
>NZ_JARAVK010000124.1:0-27724 GCF_033792765.1 Streptomyces sp. PA03-6a
TGGGGGTACCTCACCCCGCTGGAGATCCGACAGCGACACGAGCAAGAACACACCCTCGCAGCGTAAGCAACGAGTGTCCGAGATCACGGGGAAACTTCAGAGGCTCCGGGCCGGGCGGATGGTGGCCCCATGTTTTGAGGGCCTTCCACGCGACGCGCCGGTTGGGCTCGTAGCTGCTGGTGTCCAGGATGCGGCGCGCGTGCCCGGCGAGGTGATCACGGTGCTCGGCGAGCGCGGGGTGTTCGGCGAGGATGAGCGCGGCGATGACGGCGGCTTCGCGCACGTTCTTGTGGCTGTCCTGCAGGAAGGGCGTGACGGCCCGGTAGAGCATCGGACGCAACTCCCGGAAGGCCGCCACGGTGGTGTCCGGGGCGAAGCCTGGCCAGTACTCCTCGTTGCGGGCGACGATCTCGTCGGAGGCGTCGTGAAGCGTGGAAGCCAGCCAGCCCAACAACGTCGCGCGGATGGGGATGTCGCGATAGGGCCGTCGCGTCATGGCCGCCGGGTGGGTGAGGATGGCAGCGACGTACATGGCGGCGGGGGCGGTGGCTTCGTAAATAGTGTTCTGGTGGCCGACCAGCTCACCCAGCTCCTGCAAAGCCGTGACCTGGACCTTGGGATCGGGCTCCAAAAGTTGCGTCAGAACCTTAGGAAGGTCCTCCCCGGACCCGAAAGGCGTCTGGAGTGAACCCCAGTCGGTTTCCGCCAGGACAACCTGGTAGGGCGGCAAGTCAGGCTCGTGGGGTGCCCCGGCATTGGAACGATTGTGGGTCACAGGCCAAATCTAGACCAGACTTCTGACACCATCCCCTTCCGGGTCAGTCCCTCGGTCTGCGGTCCGGCCATAGGCCGCTGCTGCGCGTGTGGCATGTCACCAGTTTGGAAGACTGAGGCTCCGGACTATGCCTCACCTGGGCGGACGCTGACCTGCGGCAACGGGGCGCTTTCACTGCTGTTCCCCGTGGCTCCCCCTTCGGCACCGCCTCACCTGGCACGGCTGTGGCACGCACGCTCCCCTCGATGCGAACTATGGGCGCGACGGTCGCTGTGGTCAGCGGGGCACGTCGGCAATCGTCCAAGGTTCGTGGCGGTCGGTCGCGGGCGCGGTGATTGCTGTACTTCGCTGCTGTCAATCGAGAAAGTAAGACCAGAACGGGATCGGGGCGTATCGGTGGTCATTGGCGGTCGGTGCGCGGCGGCCGAACTCGTGATGGAAGTAGTCGACCAGATCGGTGCCGTAGTAAATGATGTCCGTCTGGTACATCGACAAGACTGGCGTACCGGTTCGTTCTGGATCGCCCAATAGGTACCGGTGTGAGCGAATCGGTACCATCACAGGAGCTTTGGCCATATAGGCACGGGCCAAGTCCAACGCGTCCTGCGCGCCCGCCGGCCGCGGATCCCAATCTGGGTGCCAGAAACCGTTTCGCTCCACGTCGAACAGCACGCCTTCCACCGGCCAGGCCAGGCGCCTCGCCAGATCCTCTGGGTCCCCGTCGCGCCAATCGGGCTCAACTCCGACTGCCGACCGGCAACCCTTCGCCGAGCAGGGCTCGATGTTCCGGAGCGAAACGGAATTCCCAACGCTCCTCGACGCGATCGAGTTCCCGGTCGCTCATGCCCTGCTTGATCTCGACCCCAGCATGGAGCAGGGAGAGCAGTGCGCGGGCATCTTTTGATCGCAGCGGGTTCTCAGGGCTGATCGCAGTCATGATCGGAACGGTAGAACATCCGGGCGACGACGAGGAAGGTCAGTTCTTCTGGAACTGATCCGTGGGGAGTCCTGACCTGAGTCGACATAGGCGATCAGCGCTCTGACCAGGCGCTGAGCTGTCGACGGTTGTCAACGTCTGTCATCGTTGAGTCCCCTCCCACGGCCCCGAGACGGCCCGGGAGAGGCTTCGGTGTCCCGGACGGAGTCGGTTTCGTAGGCTCGTGTGCCATGGAACGGAGGCATGCGGTGTTCACACTCGAGCGAGGCGCCACCGGCTTCTACAACGCTCAGCACGGACCGCTTCCTCGGACGGATGTGCGCGCGCTCCGTGCTGCTTGGCACGCGTCCGCCCGCGTAGCTGGTGGAAGGGTTGGCGCTTGGACAGACCAGGCGTATCCGCGGACTTACCACACCGTGTCGGTCGCCGACCGTGACGGCCTGCACCATGCCTTGTGCCACGCGTATGTACCGCTGGTCGCCTATGTGGTCGACCATTGCCTCCGTCACGTCTACGAGTTCCGCGATCCTCCGGCGTGGGCGCAACCCTTTTCTGAAGCTGGTTTCACCGTGCTGAGTTCCGAACAGTTGAACGCGCCCCTTGCCCAAGTCGACACCGCCGTTCTGACGGACATGGAGTGGCGAGAGATCCGCTTCTGGGAGATCTCCACGCTGGGCGGAGTGCTGTTCAACTCCTGGGACTAATGGCACCAGCGGATGCCAGTTTGGAAAACTGAGGCTGCGGACCGTGCCTCACCTGGGTAGGCAGTCCAACTGCGGCCATGCGGCGCTATCGCCGACGTTCCCCGTGGTTCCCCGTCGTGCCCCGCCCAACGTGGCACGTATCTGGGACTCCACCGGGCGGCCCGGCAGCACCTCATACACTGGCCGCCCGGACGCGGCGTGACCAGCCAGAAGACGTACGTGGACACCGGCCGGCGGCTGAGGATCGAACGTCATGACGGTGATCGTCCCAGATGCCTGCGACCACGCCCCCAAGGCCATCCAAGATCCCGAAGAGACTTCGTGGACAGTCGCCTCGGCTTCGTCACAGGCGAGGCCGTCCCAGTTGCCGGTCCCGCACGCGAGCCCGGTGAAGGGTCGTGTCACGCCCCGACGAACCTCACCGTCTCCGTGATGTCCGCGCGGCCCGTGCGCAGTCGATGCACGCCCTCCTTCTCGAAGCCCACCGCGACGCCGCAGAACAGCACGAGGCCGTCGCCTGCCCCGACGGCCTGGCTGACGGTCTTGCGGTACAGGGTCCACATCACCTGGGGGCAACTGTGCAGGCCTTCCGCCCTCAGCAACAGCATGACCGTCTGCAGGTACATCCCCGCGTCGGCCCACTGTCCGAGCCCCATCGTCCGGTCGAGGTAGCAGAACAGGACGACCGGTGCCCCGAACGCCTCCGAGTTCAGGGCCGCGATCTTCCTGGGCCTGTCGGGGTCGTCGCGCTCGATCCCCAGTGCTTCGTACCGCTGGGCGGCCGCGGCGGAGAAGCGGTCCAGATACGGCGAGGTCAGTTCGGCCGGGTACATGGGGTACTCCCGATCGTCACCCGGGTCTCCCGCCAGCGCCCTGGCCGTCGCGTGCCGCTTCAGTTCGGCCAAGGGTTCGCCGGTCACGACGTACACATGCCAGGGCTGGAGGTTGCCACTCGACGGAGCCCGCGTCGCCGCGGCCAGCACTCTCTCCAGCGTCTCCTTGGACACCGGCGCATCGCTGAACGCCCGTACCGCCCGGCGACTGTCCACGGCTTCGTACACGTCCACGTCTTCCCGCCCCCTCACTCCACGACGACCACCTCTCTACCGCCTTCAACGCGTACGAGTTGCCGCGGGTGCGAAAAGGGCTGCTCCGGGTCCGTGATCCGGAACGGACAGGGCCGGCGCTACGGGTGAGCGCCGGCCCTGCGACTGTCGTCGCCGCTGGTCACCCGCGGCGTTCGATCGTGTGGCCCAGCACGTCGATGACCGATTCCTTGCGGGCGTCGATGGAGGACGGCTCGATGCTGCTACTGCGTATGTCGATCTTGCCGTCGGGAGATGCCTTGTCGATGACCTCGGGCAGTTCGGCGGCGAGGGCGTCGGGCTTCACGCCGGCCTGCTTGCTGGCCTCGGCCACCTTGTCGGCGCCGAACGCGTCCTCGATCTGCCTCGTCGTGACCGGTTCGTTGGGACCGTTGCCGAGCCATGAGTCGACGACGCCCTTCAGGCCGCTGTCGCTCAGGAGCTTCGTCGCACCCTCGAGCAGTGCCTGCAGCTCGTCCATCATGCCGCCGCCGCTGCTCTTCGTGGGGTCAGCCATGGGTTACTCCCGTGGTTGTGGTCTGTGCGGGCGACACGCGGCGATTTCGGATGCTGCGCCGGTCGGCGATGGGGTGGGGCCGACATACTGTTGCCGCAGGTCGCACGTGGTGTCGCCTCGCTCGTACACCCCCCTCCAGGCCAGCACGAGACGTCCGCGGGCGCCGTGCGATTAGCCCATTCGGGTGACGCGAGGAGGCCCCCCGGCGCGGGTCGGCGTGGTGCCGGGCCCGGCCCGGCGACCGGCAGGCGCCGCGTCGGCGCCGGGAACATGCCCGACGGCGATGGCGGCCCCGTACGAGCGGCCCGCGGGATCGCTCGTCGTTCAGCTGTCCGAGCCGATACCGCCACCCAAATGATCTCTCCCGGATAAAGTCAGCACCGGCGTGGCGCTGATCGATCAAGGGAGCGGACGGTGGCTGGACGGACCCAGACCGAAGCCGGTCGGCATCCGGCGCTCTCCGGGCCGCGGTTCGTGGGCCGGGAACGGGAGCTCGCCGCCCTGGGCGGAGCGCTCGGGCCGGTCCCCGCGGTCGTCCTGCTCGACGGTGAGGCGGGCATCGGCAAGACCCGGCTGTTGCGCGAATTCCTGGGGTCGCAAGCCGAGCAGGGACGTCGTGTCCTCGTCGGGGCCTGCCCGGAGCTGCGGGTGCCGTACACGCTCGGAGCGGTCGTGGACGCGGTGCGCGACGGCGTTGACAACGTTGCCACCCTGGGGTTGAGCGGGCTGGGCGGTGCGCTGCGGCCCCTGTTCCCCGAGTGGGCCGACGACCTGCCTCCGGCGCCGGAGCCACTGGAGGACGCGAGCGCCGCCCGGCACCGGCTGTTCCGCGCGTTCGTCGAGGTCCTCGGACGGCTCGACGTCGCGGTGCTGGCGATCGAGGACGTGCACTGGGCGGACGAGGCGACGCTGGAGTTCCTGCTGTTCCTGGTCTCCCGCCGGCCGCAGACGCTGAGCGTGGTGCTGACCTACCGGCGGGAGGAAGTGCCCGCCGACTCGCTGCTGTTGCGGCTGTCCTCCCGGCCGCCCGCCGACGCGCACCTGGTCAGGCTGACACTGCAGCCGCTGGACATCCCCGAGACCGCGTCGTTCGTCTCTTCGATGCTGGCCGACGGCCACGTCTCGACCGAGTTCGCGACCTTCCTGCACGCACGTACGGAGGGTGTGCCGCTGGCGGTGGAGGAGTCGGTGCGGCTGATGCACGACCGGGCCGACCTGATCAGCCAGGACGGCGGGTGGGCACGGCGCAGGCTGGACCGCATCGACGTGCCGCCCACGATCCGCGACGCCATGCTCGAACGCGTCCAGCGGCTCCGGCCCGCTGACCGGACCGTCCTGTACGCGGTGTCGGTGCTGTCCGGCCCGGCCGACCACGCGACCCTGAGGGCCGTGACCGGCCTGCCCGAGGACCGGTTCGCCGCGCAAGCGGCCGAAGCGCTCGGCTGCGGCCTGCTGCGTGAGGACAGGCCCGGGCAGTGGTCGTTCCGCCACTCGCTGGCGTGTCACGCCGTGTACGACGCCATCCCGGCCGAGGAGCGGCGCGCCATGCATCTGCGCGCGGGCCGGGCACTTGAGCGATGGCCGCTGCCGCCGGTGGCGCAGTTGGCCCGGCACTTCCGGCTGGCCGGCGAGGTCGACGCCGCGTGCCGGTACACCGAGCAGGCGGCCGACCTCTGCGTCCAGTCCGGAGACGTGGCGACCTCGGCGCTGCTGCTGCACAGCCTGGTGACCACCGTGGCCCTCCCGGCGGAACCGCTGGTACGGCTGGTGACGAAGATCCAGTTCCAGGCGCTGTCCGGCTCCGACCCGTACTCGAAGACCATCGACGCACTGCGAGCGGCCCTCGGCAGCCAGGTCCTGACGCCGGGACAGCAGGCCCTGGTCCGCTTCCAGGTCGGCCGGGTCCTCATGGTGGCGGGAGAGATCGAGGCGGGCCGCCTCGAGATCCTGCGAGCGGTGCCCCATCTCGCACCGGACTCGCCGGAGGCGCCGCGCGCCCGCATCCTGCTCGCCCTGCCCCTGGGGAACGCACGCCCGGTCGCGGAGCACCTGCGGTGGCTGCAGGAAGCACCGCCGCTGGCCCAGGCGATGGCCTCGCACGACCGGCTGCGCCTGTTCGTGGAACGCGCCTTCGCGCTGCTCATGCTCGGTGAGGAGGCCGGCTGGGACGCGGCCCGGCAGATCCCGGACGACGTCTCCGATCCCCGGGCGGCGGCCATCGTCGCGATAGGCCACACGAACGTCGGCGAGGAGGCGACGCGGTGGGGCCGGTACGACGAGGCCAGGGCACGGCTGGCCACGGCCCAGGCGCTCGCCGAACGCCACCAGCTCCTGGACTACCTCGACAGCATCGCCTCCTCCCGGGCCCACCTCGACTGGTTCACCGGCGCCTGGCCGGGACTCGCCGAGCGGACGGCGCGGCTGGTCGACGACGACGGCGGCGTACGGCTGAAGGACCGCTGCGAGGCCGCGCTCGTGGCGGGCCTGATCGAGGCCGCCGCCGGGGACCGGGAGGCAGCGGAGGCACGTCTGCGCTTCGCCGGACGCGACGACCAGCAACGCATCGAGGCCGCGGCCGCGCTGGCACAGCTGTGCCTGCGCGACGGCGAGGTCGAGGAGGCGCTCCGCCTCACCGACCAGCCGGCCGAGATCGCCGTCAGCGGCGGCATCTGGTCCCGGGCCGTCGAGTTCGCCCCGGCACGGGTCGCGGCCCTGGTCGCCGCCGGTCAGCTCGGCCGCGCCGCCGACCTGGCCGACACCTTCGAGGGGGCCCTGGGAGACAGGGACGCCCCGGCGCCGCGGGCGTCCGTGGTGCTGTGCCGCGCCATCCTGGCCGAAGCCGAGGGCCGGCTCACCGACGCCGCCTCGCTGTTCGCCCGGGCGGCCGACGCCTGGCAGGCGCTGCCGCGCCCCTACGACGCCCTGCTCGCACGGGAGCGCCACGCCCGCTGCCTGCTCGCCGACGGCCGGGACGAGGTCGCTCTGCCGGTGCTGTCCGACGTCCGGCGGGCATTGTCGGAGCTCGGCGCCCACCACGACGCCGACCGGGTGGCACGGACCCTGAACGAGCGGGGTGGGGACACCCGCGAGACGCGCGGCCGGGGACGGCCCAGCTACGGCAACCACCTGTCCCCGCGCGAGCTGGAAGTCGCCCGCCTGCTGCTCGACGGCCGGACGAACCGGCAGATCGCCGACGTGCTGGTGGTGTCGACGCAGACCGTGGCCAGCCAGGTGAAGTCGGCCATGCGCAAACTGCAGGTGACGTCGCGGACCGGACTCGCCCTCAGAGTCGTGGAGTTGGGACTCGTGGGCGAGCAGGGGCAGACACCGCCGGGCGACGAGTGAATTCACCGTCGTCGCCCGGGACGAAAAAAAGGACCCACGGGCGAACGACGAGTTAAATCCCGCATCTGACCAATCGAGGCGGCGTCGGGCCCGGTTGCACACTCGTCCCCATGTTGCCCGCAGAACCGCTGACACCCGAACCGGCAGATGACCCGGCCGTTTCGGCACGCCGTGCGAAGGACGGACCGGTACCGGCAGGACCGCAGGCCGACCCGGCAGACGCCCCGACCACCGAGGACGCGGGTGATGCCGCCGTTGCCGGCGAGTACGAACCGCTCTAGCGCGGAGGCCCAGGGGCGGACCGTGATCGCCCGTGGCGCGAGGCGTCGCCCGAGCCAGTCCACCTGGTGGGGCGCGGAGTCCTCGCGCACCGGGAGCCCGATCGCCGACGCCCTGCACGTCCCCACGCCGGACCTCCCCCGATATCCCCCGTCATTCATCTCACAGGAGACTCATAGATGAGGCGAAGCTCAAGGAAGCGTCTCGGCAGACGCCTGGGCGCGGTGACCGTCGGTCTGACCGTCTTCGGCATGGTCGTGTCGACCACGGCGACCCAGGCTGCCGAGCCGACCCGGAAGCCGCCGCTTCCCGGGGTCGTACAGACGAACAGCCCGACGATGATCGCCGACGACGACCTGGCGCGGATCGTCTCCGCGTCCGGCGGGTCCGTCCCGGTGACGCTGATCACCGGCGACAAGGTGCACGTCGGCGTCGACGACGACGGCAAGCCGGTCGTCCGCGACGTCGACAGCGCGGATCGGCCCGATGGACCCCCGGTCGTGTTCCACACGATCACCCGCCAGGGCAAGGTGTACGTCGTGCCGGACGACGCCCTCGCGCTGGTCGGCAAGGGACTGCTCGACTGGGGGCTCTTCGACCTGTCCCAGCTGGTGACGCTCGTCGCGGCGGGCAAGGGCGACGCGGTGCCGGTGCTCGTCACCTACACCGGAACGGCCGGCGCCGACAAGACCCGGAAGGTCGCCGGGGCGTCGGGCGGCAGGGCGCTCCCGAGCATCAACGGCCGCTCGATGAAGATCGCCGACGGCGGACGGTGGTGGCAGGGGGTACGGGGCAAGACGGACTCCACGTCCGCCGCCGCCCGGTCCGCCGGTTCCCTGGCCGGGGTCAAGAAGGTCTGGCTCAACGGCATGTCGCATGTGGACCTCGAGCAGTCCGTGCCGCAGATCGGCGCGCCCGTCGCCTGGGAGCGCGGCTACGACGGCACCGGCGTGACCGTGGCGGTACTGGACACCGGCATCGACGCCACCCACCCGGACGTGTCCGGAAGCATCGCCGGGCAGGTCGACTTCACCGGCAGTCCCACGGGCACCAAGGACGGGCACGGACACGGCACCCACGTGGCGTCCACGGTCCTCGGCAGCGGCGCCGCGTCCAAGGGGCTGCGCAAGGGCGTCGCCCCCGGCGCCAAGCTGCTGGTCGGCAAGGTCTGCGACGACAACGGGCAGTGCCCCGACGACGGCATCATCGCGGCCATGGACTGGGCCGCCCACTCGGGGGCCAAGGTCGTCAACATGAGCCTCGGCGGTGAACCCACCGACGGCACGGACCCGATGAGCCAGGCGCTCAACGAACTCAGCCGCGCCACCGGGACCCTGTTCGTGGTCGCGGCCGGGAACTCCGGCTTCGTCGCCCAGAAGGTCGTCGCCCCGGGCTCCGCCGACGACGCCCTGACCGTGGCGGCCGTCGACAAGAGCGGCGACATGGCCACCTTCTCCAACCGCGGACCGCGGATCGGGGACGGCGCCGCCAAGCCGGACATCGCGGCTCCGGGCGTCGGCATCGTCGCGGCACGCGCCGCCGGCACGGCCATGGGCACCCTGGTGGACGAGTACTACACATCGGCCGACGGGACCTCGATGGCCACCCCGCACGTGGCCGGCGCCGCGGCCATCGTCGCCCAGCAGCACCCCGAGCTGACCGGTCAGCAGATCAAGGCGCTGCTGATGGACACCGCAAGCGACCTGGGGCACGACATGTACGCCCAGGGCAGGGGCCTGGTGGACCTGGCGACCGCGACCAACCCGCAGATCGTCCCGAAGGGGAACCTGAACTTCGGCCGCCTGGCCTACCCGCAGTCGGCGGTGACGAAGAAGATCACGTACACCAACCGCGGCGACGAGGCGACCACGTTGCATCTGACGATGCCGGTCTCCTTCGCCGACGGCAAGCCGGCCGCGGCAGGCCTGTTCACCCTCAGCTCGGACACGGTGGTCGTCCCCGCAGGCGGGTCCGCCGAGGTGTCGGTGACGCTCGACGGCAGCGTGCTGGGCACCGCCGGGGCCCACGGCGGCTACAACGGAGTGCTGAGCGCCCGTGACGACTCCGGTGCGATACGGCTGAGCTCGGGCATCCACACCTTCGTCGAAGCCCAGAAGTTCCCGCTGACCCTGAACGTCGTGCCCCCGGCGGGTGCCACCGACGTCCGTTACGGCACCGCCACCTTCATGCCGGTCGACGACCAGGTCCACCTGCACGCGGGCCAGGTCTTCGAAGCCGGCGCGGACACCGTGACCGAGCAGCTCTTCCGCGGCACCTACGCGGTGCAGATGCCGGTCACCTGGCGGGACGCGACCGGCGAGTGGCAGCAGGCCCAGCCGATCGCACCGGAGGTGAGCCTCACCAAGGCGAGCACGGTCACGCTGGACCTGCGCAAGGCCAAGCCGCTGAGCGTGCAGTACCCGGAGTCCACCGAGACCTACAACGCGACCGACATCGTCAACCGGGTCTCCGCGACCGGGGCATGGACGACGGGCACGGCGCTCACGTACGACTACAAGGCCGTCGAGCCGAACTGGTGGGTGCTGCCCACCGGCAAGGTGAGCGAGGGTACCTTCACGCACGACTTCTACAACTCGCGGACGACTCCCGTCGTCACCCTGCGCGCCACCGGCGGCGGTGCCCCCTCCAGCCTGTCCGCCCGCTACGTGACCCCGGACGGCGGGCTGACCGAGACGCAGGCGTGGCTGCGCGACAACGGGGACCCGACCACCCGCGAAGCCGCGATCCAGGTTCCCCGCCTGCCGGTCAAGGGACACCTGCCGGTGGTCCACGCCGGCACCGGGACCGCCGCCGAACTCGCGGACGTCGACGCCCGGGGCAAGCTCGTACTGCTGACCCCGACCGACATCTGTCAGGGCACCTGCGACTACGCGAAGCTCCGGGACGAGCGGGTGGCGGCCGCCGCCGCAGCCGGCGCCGTCGGCGTGCTGGTCGCGGCACCGGGCCTCACTTCGCTGGGCCGTCCCTCGGGGTTGGACCAGTGCGTGGACGGGCCGCAGAGCTGCCCGGCGATCCGGCCGTACGCCGCACTGCCCATCGTGAGCGTGCCCTACGCCGAGGCCGAAGGCCTGATCAAGCGGATCAAGGCCGACCGGAAGCACGTCGAGATCAGCCTCGGCGGCAGCGTCGTGCCGAGGGCGTACGCCGCCAGGTACCACGACGAGGGACAGATCCGGCCGAACGCCTACGAGGTCGGAAAGGACGATCTGGACCGGGTCGACCTCTCCTTCCACGCGTCACGGCCCGGTGAGGTGCACCAGCTGAGCTGGAAGCAGTCCCTCCAGGCGACCCCCGTCACGTCGCAGGTGTCCCTGCCGCACCCGTCCACGCGGCAGACCATGACCACCTTCGTCAAGCGGGAGGACAACGCCATCAGCCGTTTCACCGCCTCATGGGCCGAGGTCGGAGCGGACTCCTTCCTGGCGCACAACCGCACCGAGATGAACGACATGGTCCTCACCGGCAGGGACGAGCTCCACTGGAACGCGGGGCCCGCCGTACCGGGAGCCGTGCCGCAGGTGCGGACCAAGACCGGCTTCTCGGTCGAGGCCGGACCGTGCTCGGGCTGCCGGCAGGGCGACACCTTCTACCCCACCGTCTACCTGACGGGCAGCGGCGGCGGCCGCCAGGCCCTGATCGGCATCGTCGGCGACGAGCTGCTCCAGCACGAGTTCCTCGAGATCCCCTCCTGCGGGACGGTTCCCTCGCCCACCATTCCGAACCTCGACTCCACCTGCGACTTCAAGCTGCTGAACGCGTCCGGTGACGAGGTCGAGCGTCACACGCAGCACCTCCCGGACGAGACCTCGGCGACCCTGTGATGGCACTCGACACCGCTAAGGAGACCGACACGATGAACACCCCTGTGCCATCGGCACGGCGTCGCAGAGGGGCGGCCCTCATGGTGCTCGCAGCCGCGGCGATGCTGGCGCTCTCCGGCTGCAAGGGCGGTGACCTCGTCTCCTACGACCTTCCGGCGAAGTCGGCCCGGTACACGTTCGAGGCGGAGACCAACGACGTCAAGACGGTGTGGCAGTACACCTCCGCCAAGGCGACCAAGGACGACGCCCCGAAGCTCAGCCCGTGCATCGGCGAGGTGGTCGGCAGCAACCAGGCGGCCTGCCGCCCGGAGCCGCTGATCTTCCTGCGCTACGACTTCGACCTGGCCCTGGACAACACCGTCAAGGCCGGGGAGAACCACGAGGTCACCGTCGTCGGCTACTACCAGGAAAGCCTCACCGCCCTGCCCAAGGTGACGTCCCTGAAGGCGGAGACCACCTTCGACGGGGGCAAGACCTGGCACCCGGCGACCACCCGGGCCACCGGGAAGAACACCTTCACCATGACGATCAAGAACCCTCGGCGCGACCAGGCCGCCAAGGGCGTCGGACTGCGGATCAGCGCGACCGACAGCAAGGGCAACACCGTCAGGCAGACCATCCCCACCGCGTACACGCTGCGCTGACGGGCACGGCCAGGAACACCTGAACAGGGCGGGGCGGGACCGAGTCTCGCCCCGCCCTGTTCGGGCTGTGGACGTCTACGGCTGGGGCCACAGGGGTTTCTGCACCTGCAGATCCACGACCGCGACCCACTCCGCCGACGGGATGGCCCGCTCCACGACGAACCACTCGTCGGGGCGCTCGCCGAAGTGCGTCGCCGTCAGCACGTGGACGGTCTGGGCCGGCAGCCTGGTGCCCGCCCACGCGTGCCACCGTTGCGCCTCCGGGGCCGGCACTTCCACGGTGAACCGCACCGTGCAGTCCCGGAAGGGCCCGGGGAGCGAGGCAGGGCTGGGATCGGACGTGAGGTGCACGGTCCCCGCCAGCTCCTGCCCGTCCTCCTGAGCCGTCGGCCAGGTCGCTTTGATCTCTGCGTCTGCCAGGATCAGCGGCCACAGCTCCGGCCGCGTGAAGTGGAAAAGCAGCATGCCAGGACTTTACTGGGTGCTCCGCGCGTGTGTTCCCACCGGCGACCGGGCCGCCCGTCCCGGGCCATGCGACGAAGCGCCACATCAGGACCAGAGCCCCCTACGATTCCGGCCATGGCACGCTTCGAGGACCTTCGCCGCTCCCTGTGGGACACCGAGGGCCGGTACGGAATTCAGGAGCCCGAACCATGAGCGGCGCTCCTCACCGATCCAGGTGACCTGAGTCAGCCGAAGAGGGCAACGAGTCCATTCACCCAGATCGCGAGGAACACAAGGACCGCCACCAGGCAGCCGGCGCCCGCCAGCACACCGCCGACCGTCCACGGCTCGGAGGGCGCCTCGTGCTGCTCATCCAGGCTGTCCCGGTAGGAGGCGGGGTCGTCCCAGTTGACGGGGTGCCCCACTTCCTCGGTGCAGGCGGTCCGCACCGCGACCAGTTGCCCCTCCGCGAAGGCGGTGGCGGCCATCGCTTCGGGACCGTGCCAGGCGAGGGCCTTCATCCGCCGTCCGGGAGACCCGTACCGCGCTTCGAAGGCGGCGGTCTCGTCGGCGTCCCGGTCATCTTCAAGGTACATCCAGCGCCCAGCCTCGGCGGCGTCGCCGTAGAGCCGGTACACCTCGGCCAGACGGCGGCGGAGCGGCAGGTCGTGCGGGAAGGACGAGATGAGACCGCGCAGGCGCTGACGCGCGACGGGGACCCGGCCGGCGGCCAGGTCTGCATCGATGCGGGCAAGGGTCTCTCCCAGAGGCATGAACGCATGATCGGGTACCGCACTGACCTACGTCGACTTGGTTTGTGGCTCAGCACCCGCTCGCACTCAACGGCATCGGCCGAACCTCACCGGGACGGGACCGGCCGTCTTCCTGGCCGTCGGCGCGCTGCTCACCGTCCTCCTGACCGTCTACCTGGCGCGCGCCGGGGTGCGTCGCTACTGGCTGTGCGCCGCACTCGCGCCAGTGGGTGCTGCCGTCTTCCACCTGGCGGAGCTCTTCGTCCTCGACGCCCTCCTCTGACGGGTCCGAGCGGTGTGGTGAAGTGGTCCCCTCGTAAGCGACGTCGGGAGTCGCAGCGCAGGGGAAGGCGGTCCGTCCATGTCCATGCCGAGCCTGCTCGGGGTCTTCGCCCACCCGGACGACGAGTCGTTGTCGGCGGGCGGAGTGCTGGGCCGTCACGCGGCCGCGGGTGCCCGGACCGCGGTCGTCACGGCGACCTGGGCCGCGGACAGCTCGCGGGCCGCGGAACTGGGCGAGGCGGTGCGGATCCTCGGCGCCGGTGAGCCGCGGATGCTCGGCTACGCCGATGCGCGGGTGCCACGGTCGGCCCCGGGCCGCCCGAGGTTCTGCGACGCGCCGCTCGACGAGGTGGTGCACCGACTGGTGGCGCACATCAGGGAGTTCCGCCCCGACGTCATGGTCACCCATGACGCCTACGGCGGCCTTCCCGGTCACCCGGATCACGTGCACACCCATCGGGTGACCGTGCTCGCCGCACAAGCGGCCGCGCTCGGGCAGCTCTACCCGGATGCCGGTGCCCCCTGGCAGCCGCGTTCCCTGTACCTGGCCACCCACCCGCGCTCGGCCGTGCCGGCGCTGCACGATCTGTCGGTGCGCGCAAGGCGGTGTACAGCGTCCCGGACGAACAGGTCACCACGACCGTCGATGTCCGTCCCTGGATGAGGCAGAAGGTCGCGGCGGTGCTGGCGCACCGCTCCGAGGTCGAACGCGGAGCCCTGCCGGGGGTGATCGCAGGCCTTCCACCACATGCCCGGGAGCGACTGCTCGCCACCGAGTGGTACATCCGCCACGCCCCCTTCACAGGGACGGCGGCCCAGACGGAACTGACCACCTGACCGTGCCATCCGGGTCCCGGCTCGTCAACGCCGGTCCACGAGACCGGACTCCCACGCCCAGGTGGCGATCTCCACGCGATTGCGGGCGGCCGGCTTGGTCTGCACGTTGGCGAGGGGCGCCGACGTCAACGACGTGCTCGTGAACACCCCCGGCTGCGCCTTGGGGTACGCGATCGTGCGGTGGACGGCCGGGACCGGCCTCCTGGAAGGCGTGGTGCGGCGCTGGGCGCTGCCGGGTTCCGCACTCGCGGCGGAACCGCGGGTCCGTGTCGCGGCATGAGCGAACGCGAGCCGTACCCCGGCGACTTGTCGGACGGGTCACCGCGGGGAAGGGCCGGCGGCCGCACCGGCACGGAAGGGGAGCCGGTGCGGCCGCGTATGGGGGGCGGTCAGCGGGACGAGGGGAGGCTCAGGCCGTCAGCCGGCCGTCAGCTCGGACGGGTCCGGCCAGCGGCTCGTGATGACCTTGCCGCGCGTGTAGAAGTGCACGGCTTCGCTGCCGTACATGCGGTGGTCGCCGAAGGCCGAGTCCTTCCAGCCGCCGAAGGAGTGGTAACCCACCGGGACCGGCATCGGGACGTTCACGCCGACCATGCCGGTCTCGACCTCCAGTTGGAACCGGCGGGCCGCGCCGCCGTCGCGGGTGAAGACCGAGCCGGCGTTGCCGAACGGGGAGCCGTTGATGATGCGCATGGCCTCGGCGTAGGTCTCCGCGCGGAGCACGCACAGGACGGGGCCGAAGATCTCGTTCCGGTAGACGTCCGAGTCGGTGCTGACGTTGTCGAGGAGCGAGATGCCCATCCAGTGGCCGTTCTCGCGGCCCTCGACGGTGAAGTCCCTGCCGTCGAGCACCACATCGGCGCCCTGGGCGGCCGCGCCCGCGACGTACGCCGCGACCTCGTCGCGGTGTGCCTTGGTGACGAGCGGGCCCATCTCGGACGTCGGGTCGTCGCCCGGGCCGATCTTGACCTGCGTGGCCCGCTCGGCGATCCGCGACACCAGCGCGTCGCCCGCCGAGCCGACCGCGACGACCACGGAGACCGCCATGCAGCGCTGGCCCGCGGAGCCGTAGGCGGCGTTCACGGCGGCGTCGGCGGCCGCGTCGAGGTCGGCGTCGGGCAGGACCAGCATGTGGTTCTTCGCGCCGCCGAGGGCCTGGACGCGCTTGCCGCTCGCGGATGCCCTGCGGTAGACGTGGCGGGCGACGGGCGTGGAGCCGACGAATGACACGGCCGCGACGTCCGGGTGGTCGAGCAGCGCGTTCACCGCGACCTCGTCGCCGTGCACGATGTTGAGCACCCCGTCGGGCACGCCCGCCTCGGCCGCGAGCTCCGCGAGGAGCATGGACGCGGACGGGGCCTTGCTGCTGGGCTTGTGGACGAAGGTGTTCCCGCAGGCGATCGCCATGGGGAACATCCACATGCCGATCATCGCGGGGAAGTTGAACGGCGAGATGCCCGCGACCACGCCGAGCGGCTGCCGTATCGACGCCACGTCGACGTCGCTCGACACCTCGGTGGACGTGTCGCCCTTGAGCGCCGTGCCCAGCCCGCAGGCCAGCTCGACGATCTCCAGGCCCCGTGCCACCTCGCCCAGCGCGTCCGCGTGGACCTTGCCCTGCTCGGCGGTGATCAGCGCGGCCAGGTCGTCGCGGCGCGCGTCCAGCAGTTCGCGGTAGCGGAAGAGGATCGCGATCCGCTGCGCGAGCGGGGACGTGCGCCAGGTGGCGTAGGCCTCCTTCGCCGCCGCGACCGCGGCGCCGACCTCGTCGGCGCCGGCCATCGCGACCCGGGTGGTGACCGCTCCGGTCGCGGGGTCGGTCACGGGACCCCAGGTGCCGGAGGCGCCTGCGGCGTCCCCGTAGGGCTTGCCACCGATCCAGTGGGTGACGGTCTTCATCGGCGGAACTCCTCCAAAGGTGACGGCGGCGGGCGGTGAGGTTCCTGTCGTCCACCTCACGGACCCTGACGGCAGCCGGAGGTCCGCGGTCCTGTCCGCGGACACACACGCCCCCAGCCCGGGAGCGCGCGACTGCTGATATCGAAGTTACGGTTCCGATCCGCCCGAACAGGCGCTTGGGAGCCCCGCGGCCCGAAGTGCCTGCCGCGTGTCCCGAACTGCCGTGGGCTGGATCACCCGGATGCCGGGAGCCACCGTGTTCGCGTCCGGCGCGATGAGTTCCGGCCGCGGCGGGAGTCTGTTCCGGTGACCGTCGCAGGACGCCGTACGACGGCCGTACGGCGCTGCCCGGCACCGGACACCACGGAGGACACCATGACGACCACCCCCGACGACCCGACTACCGCGCTGCCCGGCCTCCCGCCGGTCGTGGACCTGGCCACCTGGCAGGCCGCCCGTGACGAGCTCCTGGTCCGCGAGAAGGCGCACACCCGCGAGGGCGACGCCCTCGCCGCGGCGCGCCGCCGGTTGCCGATGGTGGAGTTCGACGGGTCGGTCGAGGTCGTCGGACCCGACGGCCCGGTCCCGTTCCTGAACCTGTTCCAGGGCCGCGACGAGCTCGTGGTCTACAAGCACATGTGGCACGACGGCGCGCCGCACCAGGGGCAGTGCGAGGGCTGCACCACCACGGCCTGGCACCTGAAGGACGCCGTCTACCTCAACGCGCGCGGCGTCTCGTTCGCCGTCGTGACCACGGGCAGGTGGGAAGAGGTGGCCCCGTACGTCGAGTTCATGGGCTACACCCAGCCCTGGTACTCGGTGCGCGGCGTGGACGGGCCGGCCGGCGGCAGGATGGGGTACCTCACCTGCTTCCTGCGCGACGGCGACCGGGTGTTCCTCACCTACTCCACGACGGGGCGCGGCAATGAAGCGGTCAACGGGTCCATGAGCCTGCTCGACATGACGCTCTACGGTCGCGGCGAGGCGTGGGAGGACAACCCCGAGGGCCGGCCCAAGGGCGGCGACGCCTGCTGGACCTGGCGTTCGGACGCGGACGGGAAGGCCACCTGGGGCCCGACCAGCCGCCCCGTGCCGCAGTGGACCCGCCCGGGCGTGACCCCTGTGGAGACCCTCGGCCGGCACGGCCACCACCACTGACGCGCCGTCGTCGAGGGGCGTCGGCGGTGTGGCCCGACGGCCACGGAACGTGAGCTTGAGGGGAGGGCTGGATGATCGTTATCATCTACGGGCGGGCTGGGGGTCCGAGGTAGGGTGGACAACGTTGTCAGTCCTGGGTGGCGGCACCAGCCCCGGATCTGTGGCGGTTCCCCGAGCCCGGCGGCCTGTCCGAGCGGCATACCGCGGGGGTGCCCTGCTCGACAGGAGCACCTGCCGGGCCATCAGAGCGATGTGGAAGTCATGCGGTGAAGAGCCTCAAAGCGCTGGTCGGCAGTCGGGTGCAGGACACGTCGTGCGACGACCGGGTGCGCCTGCGTCTCGCCCCTGCGGACGGGGGCGAGACGTCAGGCGGCACCACGGAACTGGTCCTGGAAACGGGGTTCCGCCTGAGGGACGACGACGGCCAGTACCACGACATGCACCCCGGAACGGGTTCTGCCCTCGCCCCGGTGCTCGACCTGTTCGGCCAGTCCGTCACGGACGTCGACGTGGTCGCCGACGGTTCGTTCCTCATCGCCTTCGACGCCGGTGCGCTCCTGTGGATCGTCGCGGACGCGCAGTTCGACGTGCGGCACGTGCCCGGCGCGTGAAGCGGATTCCCTCGGCGAGCCTGCCCCGGCGCGGGTCGTCGGGCTAGGGGGCCGGCGGGGCGGTGTGGAAGGGGCGGAGTTCGAGCCATTCGTGGATGGGCTTGCCGCCGGCGCCGGGGGCGGCGGAGAGCTCTCCGGCGAGTTCGACGGCGCGGTCGTAGGTGTCGACGTCGATGATCATCCAGCCGGCGATGAGGTCCTTGGTCTCGGCGAAGGGGCCGTCGGTGACGGGCGGGCGGCCTTCGCCGTCGTAGCGGACCCAGGTGCCCTCGGGTGCCAGGGCCTGGCCGTCGACGAACTCGCCGGTCTCCTCCAGGCGGGCGGCGAAGTCGTGCATGTACTGGACGTGGTCGGAGATCTCCTGGGGCGTCCACTGGTCCATGCACACGTCGTTCACGGCGGCCGGTGCGCCGCGGTAGTGCTTGAGGAGCAGGTACTTGGCCATCGTGGTTCTCCCTGGTGCCGGTGCGGCCCATTGTGGCCGCCTTCACCCCGGGGACGGAGCCGGCCACGGGTTCTCGACATCACCGCCCGATGTCTTTTGGGCCGCGGAGACAGCGGAACGGGCCGCCGACCGCCGCGTTGCCCGTAGCGGCTGGAAACGAGGTCACCCAGGATGAAAGTGACCGGTCGTCTCGATCGGTCGACCCGTCCCCCTGCCGGACCAGAAGCTACCACGGCTAAATGCGTAAATTAAAGCCAGGTGGCCATGGGCGGCGGGCGTGCCGACCGGTCAGCGCTGGGCGACCGCCTGACCCAGGTCGATCCATTCGCCGTTGCCCGCGGAGCGCAGCCGCCCGGCGAGCCCGGCGTCATCGAAGGCGTGCTCGATGTCGGCGCGGGTCTCGCTGAAGTGCGCCCATCCGTCGCAGTGGGCGGCGACGACGATCGGGGACCCCAGTACGGAGGCGGCGGCGCCGGCCCGCTGTGCGGTCAGCGTCAGAGGCCGGCCGCGCATCTTCGACGGGACGCGCGCCGCGCCCACGAACAGGACGGCCACGTCGACGGGCGGCATGCGGCGGCCGATTTCGGCCACCACCGCGAGCGAGGCGTTGTCGCCGCTGACGTAGACGGTGGGCAGCTCGTCACCCGTCAGGACGAAGCCGGTGACCTCGCAGTTCACATGACCCTGCTCGTCGCGTTCGCCGTCGTCGGGACCGTGCTGGGCGGGGACGGCGTGCACGGTGACGGTGCCTCCGGCCGGGCGGGGGAGCTCCACGCGGTCCCAGGCCGACAGCCCCTGGGCCGGGGCGCCCAGACGCCGCGCGGCGGCGGGCCCGGTCAGCACCAGCGGCGAACTCAGGGCGAAGGCACGGCCGCGGGTGTCCAGGTTGTCGGGGTGGAGGTCGTGGCTGACGAGGACCGCGTCCACCGGCCCCAGGGCGTCCTCGCCGACGGCGGGCCCCGCCGTCTTGGTGAGGTACCCGTGGTCGCCCGGGTCGTCGAAGGTGGGGTCCGACACCAGGCGCAGCCCGCCGATGTCGATCACCGTGGTGGGCCCCCCGAGGACGCTCACCGCGGCAGGGCGGCGGGCGGGGCTGACCTGATCGTTCATGGCGGCACCTCTCCTGTCGTGCTGGTCACCGGAGCCCGTCACCGGGCCCTGTGTGATCACATCACACCACCGGGGGGCGGCCCAGGGCGGTCATCCGCGCGACGGTGCGCCACCGCATGGGCCTCCGGGCCCCGCACGGCGTGCGAACACCCTCCATGAAGCCGCCCCACCAGGCCCGAAGTCCCTCCGGTGACGGCCGCTTGAGCACCGTGAGCACCGCCCACACCCCCAGGTACGCCGGCACCAGGGCGGTCGGGAGACGCCGTCTGGCCAGCCACACCCGGTTCCGGGCCACCATCCGGTAGAACACCGCATGCCGTGTCGGCGACGTCCATGGGTGCTGCAGCACCAGCTCCGGCGCGTAGCGGATCCGCCAGCCCGCATCCAGCGCCCGCCACGCCAGATCGGTCTCCTCGTGGGCGTAGAAGAACGCGTCCGGCCAGCCGCCGACCTCCTCCAGCATCCGCATCGACAACGCGTGCCCTCCGCCGAGGAACGTCGTCACCAGACCACCGCGCATGGGGTCCGACGCCCGTAGCCGCGGCACGTGCCGCCGCTGCGTGCGGCCGAGTTCGTCCGCGATCCGGAACGACACGATGCCCAGCCGCGCGTCCCGGCGGTACAGCTCCGCCAAACGGCGGAAGACGTCCGTCTCGATCAGCAGCCCGTCGTCGTCCAGGTCGACCACCACGTCGACATCCCCGAACTGCCGCAGCCGTTGCAGGGCCACGTTGCGACCACCCGCCACCCCCAGGTTCTCCGGGAGGACCACCCCGGTCACCCCGTCCGGCAGCGCCGGCAGCGGGGACCCGTTGCCCACCACGACGACCCGCGCCGGCGGCAGATTCTGCGTGGCGACCGAGGCCAGCAACGCATCGAGTTCGGCGGGCCGGTTGCCCATGGTGAGGACGGCAACCCCGATGCGCAGGTGGCCCACGGGTGAACTCCGTTCGTCCGGGAGTGGTCCTCGCGATGCTAACCGCCCCGCGCTCCGCACACCCCTCGTGCGGTACCGCCCAACCCCGGCGCCACAGGGCGTCGCCGAAAATCCCGGCACCCGGCGTTCGGCGCGGCGTACGCTCCGGCGTTGTGGGTCCGCAGACGTGCAGCCATCGGGCCACTGGTGATCGATCACGGCGCCGATCGGGGCACGCTGGTGGAGCCGAACGTGTGGGTGCGGCACCGCTGAGCCGCCGGCCTGCCGCGCCGCACGGTCGGGGCACCCGACGCCCCCCCACGGCATCACTGGGCCGGATCCTCGTAGCCTGCGGTCATGGTGGACGACGACGAGGCGTGTCCCGCGGTCCGCGTGGGCGGGGAGGGCTCCCGGGGGGTCGAGCTGCGCTTCCACGGGTTGACGCGTTCGTTCCCGTCGGAGCGGGACGATCCGATGCGCGACTTCCTCGTGACGGCGCAGGGCCAATGGGTCCGGGTCGAGGTCATGGTGAGGACGTGGGGCGGCGACGGGCTGCACGACTTCCTGGCGGAGCCGGCGGATGGGTCCCGTGGGTGGGCCGGTGCCCGGACGTGGCGCTCGCTGGAGCGGGACCTGACGCTGTCGGCCGAGCACACGGGATCGCGGGTCCGGTTGACATGGGGGCTGCACGACCGATTGCCCGACGACGAGTGGCATTTCGAGGCGACGACCGATCACGCCCCTGGAGAGGACATGCGCAACCTCGCCATGGAACTGCGTGCCTTCCTGGAGGCCGAGCCTCCGGCGTGAGTCGCACGAGTTGATGGGGGATCAAGCTACTTGAACGTATTTATGCCGTGCTGTTCAATTATTTGACCGAGCAAGCATTGCGGGTGGGGACCCCCTTGCTCGGAACATGGGGATGCGGCCTCGCGGTGATGAGCCACCGCGAGGCCGTCCGTGACGGCTACTTGCCCGGCGTTCCGGGGTTGCGCAGTGCCGAGAACGCGGCGCGGAGTTCCCTGGTGAAGATGTCCGGGACCTCCCAGGCCGCGAAGTGGCCGCCCCGCGGAGCCTTGTTGTAGTAGATGAGGTCGTGGTAGGCGTCTTCCGCCCAGCTGAGCGGTGCCTGGTAGATCTCGCCGGGGAACACGGTGATGGCGGCGGGGATCGAGATCGACACCGCGTTGAAGTTGTTGGCGTTGTTCTCCCAGTAGAGGCGGGAGGAGGAGACCGCGGTGTTGGTGAGCCAGTAGAGGCTGATGTCGTTGAGGATCTCGTCCTTGGTGAGCACCCGCTGCGGGTCGCCGTCGCTGTCGGTCCAGGCGGCGATCTTGTCGTACATCCAGGCGGCCAGCCCGGCGGGGGAGTCCGTCAGCCCGTACCCCTCGGTCTGCGGGCGGGTGACCATCATCGCGGAGTAGCCCGAGCCGGTCTTGTAGAAGGCGTTGAGCTTGTCGTAGGCGGCCTTCTCGTCGGCGGACAGGCCGGACGGGGTCGGGTCGCCGCAGGCGAGCTTCTTCGCGATGTCCGGCGGCACGGTCGCCGGCATGTTGACGTGGATGCCGATCAGCCCGGGAGGCTTCTGCGCCGCCATCTTGTCCGACACCACCGCGCCCCAGTCGCCGCCCTGGGAGACGTAGCGCGTGTATCCCAGACGCTGCATCAGCACGGCCCAGGCGCGGGCGATGCGGCTGGGGTTCCAGCCGGTGGTGGTGGGCCGCTCGGAGAAGCCGTACCCGGGCATCGAGGGGATGACGACGTCGAACGCGTCCTGCGCGCGGCCGCCGTGGGCGGTGGGGTTGGTCAGGGGGTCGATGACCTTGAGGAACTCCAGGACCGAGCCCGGCCAGCCGTGGGTCAGGATCATCGGGAGCGCGTCCTGGTGGCGGGACCGGACGTGGATGAAGTGGATGTCGAGCCCGTCGATCCTGGTCTTGAACTGCGGCAGGGAATTGAGCTTCGCCTCGATCTTCCGCCAGTCGTAGTCGCTTCCCCAGTAGCGCGTGAGATCGCGCATCGTCGCCAGCTGGACGCCCTGCGACTGGTCGGGGACGGTCTCGCGGTCGGGCCACCGCGTCCCGTTGACGCGTCGGCGGAGCTCGGCGAGATCCGCCTCCGGGATGTCGACGTGGAAGGGCCGGATGCCGGTGCCCTCCGCCGCCCGCTCCCGCACCGCGTCCGGCGTCCGCGAGGCCATGCCGACGGCCCCCGTGGTCGCCGCGGTCATCGCGCCGGCGGAGGTGAGCAGGAGCTTTCGCCGGGAAAGCAGACGGGCAATGTCGGGCATGGCAGATCTCCGGTCGTCCGTTTCCCGGGAGGGAAGCGTCGTGGGCGTGCACGTACCTCGTCGGAGTCGGCGGGAGATGCCGCACGGAATGCGCGATCGCCAGGTGCGGGGCGGGAGAACCAGGCCGATATCCGATATGAGGGTATTGCGATGGAATGAGACGCTATGTGGCGCTCTGTTGCTCCGCAACTCAGGGTCGGGCCCGGCCCTGGGGCGGCATGGAGGCCGGCAGGTCCGCGTCGCGATCGCGTGTCATCGTTGTTCCGGAGCGCACCGCAACAGGCAGGGGACGACAGTGGCGACGTTGGACGAATTCGCGGAGCTGGCCCGCACCGAGCAGGGCCTCGGTGTGGTGTCGACGCTGCGTGCCGACCGGAGCATCCAGTCCTCCGTGGTCAACCTCGGGGTCATGCGGCATCCGGTGTCCGGCCCGGACGTGGTGGCGTTCGTGACCTACGGCAAGGTCAAGCTCGCCAACCTCAGGCGGCGTCCCCGGCTCGCCGCGAGCGTGCGCTCCGGATGGCACTGGCTGACGGTGGAAGGCGACGCCGAGATCATCGGTCCCGACGACCCGCATCCGGCGGTCGACGCGGAGGGCAGGCGCCTGCTGCTGCGGGAGATCTTCACCGCGGCGGGCGGCACCCACGACGACTGGGACGCGTACGACGAGGTCATGGCCGCCGAACGCCGGGCGGCCGTGCTGGTGCGACCCGAACGGATCTACGGCGTCTGAACGCCGGCCGCCGGGAGCGCGGCGACACCGAGGGCCGGCTGAGGAGACCTGATGGGACGACTCGAGGGGAAGACGGCCGTGGTGACCGGCGGCTCGACGGGGATCGGCCTTGCCGGCGCCCGTCGCTTCGCCGAGGAGGGGGCCCACGTCTACGTCATGGGCCGGCGGCAGGAGGAGCTCGACGCCGCCGTGGCGCTCATCGGGCCCGCGGCGACCGGCGTCCGTGGCGACGTCGCCGTCCCCGCCGACCTGGACCGGCTCTGCGAGCGCATCGCCGCGGACGGCCGCCGGGTCGACGTGCTGCACGCGAACGCCGGGGTGGGGGAGCGGGCTCCGCTCGCGGAGGTCACGGAGGAGCACCTCGACCTCCTCCTCGGCGTGAACGTGAAGGGCACGGTCTTCACCGTGCAGAAGGTCCTGCCGCTGCTGAACGATGGCGCGTCCGTCATCCTCACGGCCTCGATCTGGACGGTCGAGGGACCCGAGGGCTTCGGCGTCTACTCGGCGACGAAGGCGGCGATCCGGTCCTTCGCGCGCACCTGGGCCAACGAGCTCAAGGACCGGGCCATCCGCGTCAACGCCATCAGCCCGGGCACGATCGACACGCCTCAGCTCGACCAGGCGCTCGGGGCGGGCACGGAGGAGGGGCGACGCATGAAGGAGCTCCTGGTCTCGCGGATCCCGCTCGGCCGCATCGGCGTCCCGGACGACGTCGCCGACGTGGTCCTCTTCCTCGCGTCCGACCAGAGCCGCTTCGTCACGGGCACGGAACTGTTCGTCGACGGCGGCACCGTCCAGGTCTGACCAGGTCCGGGGGAGCGCAGGCCCTGCCTACGAGCGGTCCGCGTCGGGGCAGGCGTCGGCCGACTGCGTCATCGTCCATCCGTCCCCGCGCACATCGACGCCCTTGTACAACAGGGAGTCCCGCACGGCGACGGAAGGAGACGCGGCGGCGCCGCCTCCGCCCGAGACCGAGGGCAGCGTGGCGGAGGACCCACCCACGTGGGACACCGTGCACGCCAGCTGCAGCATGGCCGGGTGGCTGAGGGGAGGGATGCCCTCGGGGAGCCGGACGGAGACGAGGCCGGTCTTGCCGACCGTCACCTCCGGTGCGACCGCGAGGTGCGGCAGCTCCGTGGTGACCTTGTCGGCCTCGCCTCCGGCCGGTCCGTCGAACAACAAGCGCACGGCGGCCGCAACGTCCGAAGGATCGGCGAGCTTGCGGCCGACGGGCGTCGGATCGCCGTTGAGCAGGAAATACAGGGACACGGGGGCCGCCACCGCGGGATCGGGGGCGTAGAACATGCCGCTCGCCGGCGCGCCGGCCTCGATGACGTCGGACGGCGGGACTCCGCAGCCCGCCAGCGTGAGCCCGGCGGCGAGCCCGGCTGTCAGCGCCGCGACGCGCGCGCCCTTCACCAGGCACCTTCGATCACGTCGTCGGTGTCGTCGCCGTCGGCCGCCGAGTCGCGGTGCAGGGGGAGTTCGACGGTGAACGCCGCGCCGCCCCAGGGCAGGTTGGCCACGGTGATGCGCCCTCCGTGCAGGTGCACGTTCTCCGCCGTGATGGCGAGGCCCAGACCGCTGCTCTCGCTCCTGGTCCGTGTGCTGTTCGCCTTGTAGAAGCGTTCGAAGATGTGCGGCATGGCGTCCTCGGCGATGCCCTTCCCGTTGTCGGTCACCTCGATGACGGCCCACGCCACGTCCGCCCGCTCCTCCCGCACGCTCATGGTCAGCCGTACCGGCGGCGCCCCGTGCCGCAGCGCGTTGCCGACCAGGTTGGCCAGCACCACGTCGAGCCGGCGCGGATCCACGCGGGTCCGGAGCACACCGGGCGGGGGCAGGTGGGTCTCGACCTGGCCCTGCCAGCCCCGGGCCGCGAGGGTGTGCTGCACGAAGTCGGCCAGATCGATCTCGTCCACGTTGAGTTCGGCCGCGCCCGCGTCGAAGCGGGAGATCTCCATCAGGTCGTTCACCAGCCCGCTCAGCCGGCTGGTCCCCTCGCTGATCAGCCGCAGCGCCTCGCCGGTCTCCAGGTCCAGCCGCAGGGCGTTCTCGTCGAGCACGTCGGTGACCGCCGTCATCGCCGCCAGCGGCGTCCGCAGTTCGTGGGAGACGTCCGCGACGAAGCGGCGCGCCTGGGCCTCCAGACGGCGCAACTCCGCGACCGAACGCTCCAGTTCGGCCGCCGTGTGGTTGAAGGACTCCGAGAGGTCGGCCAGTTCGTCGGAACCGTTGACGGCCAGGCGGACGTCGAGGTGGCCTTCGGCCATCCGGCGCGTCGCCCCGCGCAGCGCCCGTACGGGACGGAGGACACCTCGTGCGGCCAGCAGCGCCAGGACGACGGCGAGGCCCAGCGCGACCAGGGAGGCGTGCTCGATGGCGCTGACCATCGCCCTGACGTAGGCCTCCTCGGTGTCCTGCGGCACCACCAGGTACATCACGAGCCCTGACAGTTGGGGCTCCTTCTCCTCGCCGCCGGTGTACGTGACCGGCAGCCCGACGACGAGCCAGGGACGCCCGTCGGTGGTCACCCGCTGGAACACCGCGGCGCGTTTGGTCGCCACGCTCCGGCGCAGTTCCGGGCTGAGCATGTCGAACTCCGCGCCCACCACCCAGGCGCGGAGGTCGCCGTACGTGGCCATGACCCGCCAACCCTGGGACTGGTTGGCGCGGGTCACCTGGTTCACCGCCGTCTGCAGGTCCGACTGGTCCGGGTTCGTGGGGGTGTATTCGGCCACGGCGTCGACGCTGGCCCGGAACTGCTGGATGACGGCGTCCTGGCTCTGCTGCAGCACGCCGTTGCGCGCCTCCCGGAAGGTGACGGCTCCGGTGCTCAGCGCTCCGGCCATGGTCACCAGGACGAAGGCCACGACGAGCCGGGAGCGCAGGCCCCGCAGCGGGAGCGGGAGCTTCGCCAGTGCCGCGCGGTGGAAGCGCGTCCACCGGGGGCCCTGGCCGGTCGCCGCGGCTTCGCGCTGCCGCACGGCCTTGCGCGGCCGTACGGATCCCCGGCGGCTCACGCGGTACCGAAGCGGTAACCGAAGCCGCGTACGGTCTGGATGTACCGGGGAGCGCCGCCGAGCTCGCCGAGCTTGCCGCGCAGTCGTTTCACGCAGGCGTCCACGAGGCGTATGTCGCCGTAGTAGCTGTGCTCCCAGACCGCTTCCAGCAGTTGCTGGCGGCTGAAGACCTGCCCGGGCGAGGCCGACAGGGTCAGCAGCAGCCGGAGCTCCGAGGGGGCGAGCGCGACGGGTTCACCTCGGTGCGTCACCACGAGTCCGGCCCGGTCGATGGCCAGCTCGCCGTGGGACTCCGCCCTGGGGCGGACGGCGTCGGAGACCGACGCGTCCTGCCGGCGCAGCACGGCCCGTATGCGCGCGTCGAGCACCCGGGCCTGCACGGGCTTGACGACGTAGTCGTCCGCGCCCGCCTCGAGCCCCACGACCACGTCGATGTCGTCGCCCTTGGCGGTGACCATGATGATCGGCACCTGGTCGCGGTCGCGTATTCGGCGGCACACGTCGAGACCGGACATCCCGGGCAGCATGAGGTCGAGCACGACGACGTCCGGGTGGAAGGGACGGAGCTGTTCCAATCCCTCTTCACCCGTTCCGGCGGCGAAGACCTCGTGTCCCTGGTGGCGCAGCCCCAGCTGGACGGCCTTCCGGACATCCGGGTCGTCTTCGACAATAAGGACTCGTGGCACGCCGACAGTGTAAGCAGATCGCGATCGGTGACCGGGCCGGGGAAGGGGCCCTCCCGGGAGCTGTTACACAAGGGTCATACGTGGGGTGTGAGGCTGGCGCCGGGGGTCACCGGAAGGCCGCTCGTTATCGTTTCGTGATGGCGTGAGCTCATGGCGATCATCTGAAATGACCAGTTTGAGCTGCCATGCATTCATCCCACCGTGCCGGACGCCACCGGTCCTCCCGTCGCAGGCGCCGTCCGCGCCGCCGGGGCCGGGGCTATCTGGTCGCCATGCTGGTGGTCGCAGGGCTGCTCGGCTCCGTCGCGTTCTTCCTGGACGACGGGCGAAGTGACGCGTCGAGCGGCGCCCCGCGCCCGCGGAGCGTGGTGCACGTCACCCCCACCCCGACTCCCACACCCACACCGACC